>CAMPBJ010000061.1 GCA_946637575.1 uncultured Clostridia bacterium
GCGATAGGATATTCCGCACGAACGTAGAAATAGCCGTTCTGCGCGCCGATAGCGTAACCCGCGATCATCATACCTTCGATGACTGCGAGCGGGTTGCCCTCTAATATCGACCTGTCCATAAACGCGCCGGGGTCGCCCTCGTCGCCGTTACAGATAACGTACTTTTCGCCCTCGGGTTGGTTGTAAGCAAACTGCCATTTTCTTCCCGTCGGGAAACCTGCGCCGCCTCTGCCGCGGATACCGGCTTTAAGCACTTCGTCGATGACCGCCTGTCTGTCCATTGAAAGCGCGCGCGCAAGACCTTTGAACGCACCGTTTCCGAGACCTTCTTTTAAATCCTCGGGGTTGATGCTGCCGCAACCGTTAAGCGCGATACGCACTTGCTTTTTGTAGAACGTGATCTCGTCCTGTTTCGCGATCTTTTTGTTGGTCGCGGGATCGACGTATAAAAGTCTTTCGACTATCTCGCCCTTTTCGATATCTTTATCCATGATCTCGGTAACGTCCGAGATCTTTACCATACGATACAGGGTGTCTTCGGGATAGATCTTTACGAAAGGTCCTTGGGAGCAGAAACCGAAACAACCCGCTTGATTTACGGTTACCTTATCGGAAAGTCCCCTTTCCTTTATCTGTTTTTCGAACTCCGCAAGTATTTCGGCGGAGTTAGATGATAAACAACCCGTACCGCCGCAAAGCACCAAATGTCTTTTTCCGTCGTTTCCTTTGAACTTGTCCTCTAAACTTTTGGTGCAGTCGCAGGAAACTTTTTTCAATTCTTCAGCGTTTTTAATCATTTTGCCGACGCCTCCATAGCCTTATATTCTTCGACGATCTTCGGAACGGCGTCAACCGAAACTTTGGGATAAACCTTTCCGTTGATGGAGACCGCGGGTGCGATACCGCACGCGCCGATGCAACGGAGCGCGTCTATCGTAAAGAGTCCGTCTGCGGTGGTTTCGCCGGCTTTGATCCCTAAAACGTCCGAGAACTTGTCGATGACCATCTGCGCGCCTTTAACGTAGCACGCGGTACCGAGACAGCAACCTATAACGTATTTCCCCTTGGGTTTTAAGGAGAAAAACGAATAGAAAGTAACGACTCCGTAGATCTCCGCAACCGGAATACCGGTACGGGAGGAAACGAGTTCCTGAACTTCCAACGGTATGTAACCGTATTCTTTCTGAATATCCGAAAGAATCATCATGAGCGGTGTCTTTTCGTCGACGTATCTGTCGCAGATCTCGTTGATCTGTTTTACCGCCGCTTCACTTAAGCGAGACATTTAAAGTCCTCCTTTGGTAGATAAGTAATAATATTAGTATAAACCTTTGTTCTGACCTTGTCAAACGAAAAATTTATAGAAGCCCCGACAAACCATAATTATTTCTTATAATTTGCCTGTTTTTTGGTGTAAAACGCGGTCAAATCCTTAAAACCAGCCCGTAAAAAAGGTATAAAACCCCGTTTGACTTCAATACTTCGTCGGCGGGTATTCCGAACTTTTCCGAAACGTCCTTTGCCGTTTCGTGCGGTAAAACCGGGTACGCGTTATCCTTCGGGGTAATAAACAGCACGTCGCCTTCTCTTATCTCGCCTTTAAGGGCGTTTTCTTCTATAAGGTCGCGCGTCGGAACGCAAAACCTGTTTGAAAGGGAAATAACGCAGTCGCCCTCTTGCACTCTATAAAAAAAGTTTTTCATACCGTTATTATATTTAGTAAGGATCGCGAATAGAATAAGCGTAGACAAAAGGATTACGGAGAGTACGTGCAGAAGTTTTTTAAGACGGTGGCGGTCGTAACCGCCTTTTCGGTGATAGAGAAGTTTTTGGGTTTTTTATACCGCGTCTACCTTTCGCGCTCGATCGGTGCGGAGGGCGTGGGGCTGTATCAGGTCGCGCTGTCCGTGTTCGCGCTGCTTTTGACCCTGTCCTGCTCCGGAACGCCGGTAACCGTTTCGCGCTTTATCACAAAATACCGCGCGGAAGGGAAAAAGGAAAAAATACATAAAATCGTTTCCGCGGGGATAATCGTTTCTTTTTCGGTCGCGGTCCTGCTCTGCGCCCTTTTCTTTGCGCTTAAAGACAACTTAAACTTTCTTTTCTCGGACGTAAGGACGAAGAGAATATTTATCGTCGTACTTCCGGGGCTTATTTTTACGTCGGTGTACGCCGTCTTAAAGGGGGTGTTCTGGGGCAACAAATCCTTTCTGCCGTACAGCGTGCTGGAACTTTTAGAAGAAGTCTGCATGATAATAACGGGCGTCGCGCTCATTATCCCCGTAACAGACGCGTATGCGGGCGCATATCGGGCGGGAATCGCCGTTTTAGTATCCTACGTTTTTTCATTTCTGTTATCGGTTGCGTACTTCTTTTTTAAGGGCGGAAGGCTCGTTCCCCCGAAGGAAGAGTTAAAGCCCCTTCTTCTTTCCGCAACGCCCGTAACCGCCATGCGCACGGTAAACTCGCTTGCCGTCTCGCTCGTGTCCGTGATACTTCCCATGCGGCTTTTAGCCGCGGGGTACACCGAATCGCAGGCGATGACGGTGTTCGGCTCGGCGGTGGGAGAGGCGATCCCGCTTCTTTTTATTCCCACCACCCTTATCGGCTCGTTTACCTTGGTATTAGTGCCGGAGATCTCCGAAAACTTTTACAAAAAGAACTACGCCGTCTTAAAAGCGGACGTTGAAAGGTCGCTTAAATTTTCAACCGCGTTCGCGACGCTATTCGTCCCTATATTCTGCGTATGCGGAGAAGAGATCGGCGTACTTATCTTCGGAAGCGCGCTTTGCGGGGAGTATCTGTCCGCGTCCGCGTTCCTTATGATCTTTATGAATATATCGAGCATATCGACGAGTATTTTAAACTCGGTGGGGTTCGAGAACAAGACGATGCTGTTTTTTATCGTCTCTTCGGTCTTTATGCTCGTTTCGACCTGGGTGTTACCGCAATTTATCGGGGTGTACGCGCTCCTTGTCGGCTTTACGTTCGTGTACGGACTAACGAGCCTCTTAAACCTTTTACTTCTCGAAAAAAAGTGCGGCATAAAGCCGAAGTACAAAGCGCACTTATTAAAAACGGTGCTTGCGGCGATCCCGTCCGTACTTTTCGGGCTTATGGTCGAAAAGATGCTGATAAAAGTTTTCGGCACGTTTTTGACTTTTCTTTTCACCTCTATGCTTTGCGGCGCGTTTACGCTCGCGCTGTTTTTCGGTTTCGGGGTGATAGATATCGGATTTATTTTCGGTAGGATAAAGAAAAAAGACGGCAAGCGCCGTCTTAAAAAACTTAAACCGGTAAAGACTAAAAATTAAACTTGTCTTTCGGCAGAATTTTGGGAAGTATCGCGATAAGCCCGCAACAGATGACGCAGTTTACCGCGACAACTGCAAGTTTTAACGGAAGAGTAGGCAGTAAAATCTCCAACGTGTATCTAGTCGGGTACATCAAACAGAAACCGAATACGTTTACCCCCGCCGAGATAAGAATAAAGCCGATTAAAAAGGATATAACGGTTTTTAGGTACGGGTTGCCTTTAAAGTAAGAAAACGCGATTCCCGGAATAAGCCCCCAAAGCCCCGTGCCTATACCGATTATGGGGTTATACGGTCCGTGCGGATTAACGATCGCGCCTAAAAGGTCGCCCATAAAACAGACGGCGAATCCGAATCCCCCGCCCAACAGATAACCGGTAGTAAGACCGACGGTCGCGACGAGAGAGATCTGGAACTCGTCGCTTATTTTAACGTCGAACACGTTAGCGACGACCGCAAGCGCGGTTAAAACGGCGGTGTATGTTATTTTTTGGGTTTTGGAAAGGCTGTTTCTTTTCGGTTGTTTTTTCAAAAAGAAAAACGTGGCAAGGATAACAAAAAAAACCGCGAGCACGACGTAATAATACCAACGCGAAACGACGGTTTTAAAAATCTCCGCAAAATCGAAAGCGGACGTAAGCAAATTTCCCATAAAAAAATCTCCCTTAAAAAAATTAGAGAGACCGATAATATTTTGCGAAAAAACGCATTATAATAGCGGACGCGCCCCGACACCGCAAGAGAAGAACTCTTTTCGTTTGCAAACGACATCCCATTTTGCAACACTTTACGCGTCAAAGCTACTCTATGGGATTATAATAACAAAAAACGTCGGCGTTGTCAACGATAGGCGCATAAAAAGGGCGGGCATACTCAAAATAAGAGTATGCTTATTATATTTTTAAGGACGCTTATCACCTACTTTACGCTTATCGTGGTGATAAGGCTAATGGGCAAAAGACAGATAGGCGAAATGCAACCGTTCGAGTTTATCGTAACCTTAATTATCGCCGACCTTGCGTGCGTGCCTATGTCTGACGTGTCTATTCCGCTGTTATACGGTATCGTTTCTATCCTTGCGCTGTTTTTGATCCATCAGGTACTTTCCTTAATCGAGCAAAAGAGCCTTATCGTAAAAAAGGTGATCTCCGGGAAACCGAGTCTTGTGATAAATAAAGACGGGGTGGATCTAAAGGAATTAAAGAAGAACAATATCGGGGTGGAAGACCTTCTCGAATCCATGCGGACGGCGGGATATTTTTCGCTCGACGAAGTGGATTACGCGATATTCGAGTCGAACGGCAAGTTTTCCGCGATGGAAAGCGAGAAAAGGCAGAAAGGCAACTCCCTTCCCCTGCTTTTGATCGACGACGGCAGGATCGTAAAGCGAAATTTGGGGATCATAAAGACGAGCGAAAGCGACATAAAGGACTTTCTTAAAACGGAGAACGGCAAAGTGCGTTCGGTCGAAGTATTGACGGTGGACGGAAACGGGCGCGCTTATATAAAAGAACGGAAGAGAAAGTATCGGATCGGCAACTTTAAGATAGGAGAAAACGTAGCGTGGTAAAATCTATACTTTCCGCCGTGATAGTCGCGCTGCTTTTAACCGTCGGCGCGATATACGAGCATAGCGCGGTAAAAAGGGAGTTTACGGAGTTTTCTTTTGAAGTGGAGCAAGTTTACACGATAGTGAACGAGAAAACGGCAAAGGAAAAGGATATTTACGATCTGCAGGAAAAGTGGCTTAGTAAAAAGAGACGGCTTTTTATGTTTATCCCGCACGGCGAGATAAAGGAGATCGACCTGTGGCTTACGGAGTCCATAAAACTCGTCCGCGACGAAAAATGGGAAGACGCCGTGTCTAAGATCGAAGTGTTGAAAGAACTCGTTGAAGAGATCCCGAGAACCTTCCTTTTAACCCCCGAAAATATTCTTTAAGCGGGCGGGCTTTATAATTGACAACAGTATTTTGCGGTGCTAAAATAAAGAAAAAAACAAAAAAGGGCGCATATGATAGGATTTAGAAACGCAAACGTTTACGTTGAAGGAAAAGGCGTCGTAAAGACGAATTTAGGCTTTGAAAACGGCAAGATCGCATATATCGGAGACGAAGATAAAATCACCGAAGAACTCTTTTCATTAAAAGACGCGGTCGTAGTCCCCGGGTTTATCGACGAACACATACACGGAGCGAAAGGGAGCGACGCGATGGACGGAACGACGGACGCGCTCTCTACCATTGCGAACGCGATCGCAAGCGAGGGAACGACGGGTTTTCTTGCCACCACGATGACGCAGAGCGTAGAGAACATAAAAAAGGCGATGCGCGCGGTAAAAGAGTACAAAAAAAGCACGCACGACGACGGCGCGGAAGTTTTGGGCATACACTTAGAAGGTCCGTTTATTTCGGTAAAGCACGTCGGCGCACAGCCGTTAGAACACGTTCAAGCCCCGTCGGTCGAAACCTTCGAGTCTTACAATAAAGAGAGCGGGAACAACATAAAACTCGTTACCCTTGCGCCCGAAGTTAAAGGGGCGGACGAACTCATTAAGCACTTAAAGAAAAATGGGATCGTTGCAAGTATCGGGCATACGGACGCGACGTACGAAGACGTTAAAAAAGCGATGGAGAGCGGGGCTACGAATATCACGCACACTTTCAACGCGCAAAAGCCGCTCCATCACAGGGAGATCGGAACGGTCGGCTCTGCGCTTTTGTTCGACGAACTTAACTGCGAGGCGATCTGCGACACGATCCACCTATCCGTTCCCGCGATAAAGTTACTTATCAAAAACAAACCGCATGACAAGTTTACGCTGATAACCGACGCTATGCGCGCAAAACATTTGCCCGAGGGGGAAAGCGAACTCGGCGGGCAGACGGTTTACGTTAAAAACGGCGAGGCGAGACTTAAAGACGGCACGCTTGCCGGCAGCATTTTAAAGATGAACGACGCGGTAAAAAACCTCGTCTTAAAATGCGACGTTCCTTTTACGGACGCTATCGACTTCGCAACGGCTAACCCCGCGAAAAACCTTGGACTTTTCGAAAAGAAAGGCTCGATAAAACTCGGAAAAGACGCGGACGTTACCGTGCTTGACGGCGAATTCAACGTCCTTTTGACCGTAAGAGCGGG
>CAMPBJ010000062.1 GCA_946637575.1 uncultured Clostridia bacterium
GGAGTTTCCGCAACGGTCAGAAGACGGCTCGGCGATGATATCGAGGGCGCGTGCGGGCAGTTAAGGAGAAAATATTTAGGGGGAAACGGAGATGAGTAACGTAAAAATTGCGCCGTCTATTCTGTCCGCCGACTTTTCTAAAATAGGCGAGGAGACTGCAAGTATATCAAGTCAGGGTGCGGATTTAATACATCTTGACGTTATGGACGGCGTTTTTGTAAAAAACATTACTTTCGGACCTAAACTTATTAAGGATATAAGAAAGTACTCCGATAAAACTTTCGACGCACACTTGATGATCGTTGAGCCGTGGAAATATATCGAAAGGTTTGCAGAGTCCGGCGCGGATATCATTACCGTACATTTTGAGGCGTGCGGGAACAGGCTGAAAGACACGTTAAAAGCGATAAAATCGTTAGGGGTAAAGTGCGGCGCGGTTATAAATCCCGACACAGAAGTAAGGGAGATCAAAGACGTTATCGAAGATTGCGATATGCTTCTTTTGATGAGTGTTTTCCCCGGATTCGGAGGGCAGAGTTTTATAGAAAGCGTACTTCCGAAGATAAGCGAGGCAAAAAAGCTTATCGACAGTACTGGTAAAGATATAGACTTAGAGATCGACGGCGGAATTACGCTCGAAAACGTGTCGAAAGTCAAAGAACTCGGGGCGAACGTTATAGTTGCGGGTAATACTGTCTTTAAGGCGGAAGACCGCGCGGAAGTAATAAAAAAACTTCGGGAGTTTTAACGATTCGGGGTTTTTTAGCATAAAATAGATAAAGAGGTGTTTTATGAGAATTATCGTTATAAAGCCACCGAAGATAATAGGCAGGATTTTAAGAATCTTTGTCAAAAACAAATGAAAAAAGACCGCGTTTGCGGTCTTTTTAATATTTACTGCTATTCGTTAAATCGTTTCGACGACGGTTTCGTGGACAAAATCCTTTTCAAGTAAGGTTTTATTCATATCGTCTAAAACGGTTTTTACGTCGTTATCTGAAACGCAGTTAATTTTAAGTCTTGAAATATCGACGGCGTCGTTCGCTAAAAGGTTGATCGCTGCTTCGGTGTTGTCGTATCCGTTATTTACGCAAACGATCTCAAGTTGTTTTTTAACCGCCTGATGGAACGAAAAAGACGCGTTTTTATTAGATTCGCCGGTATATATGACTTTTGCGCCGTAAGACGCGAGTGAAAACGCCTTGACGATCGGGATATCCGAGTTTGCCATATATACGACGTGGCTCGTCATCCTTCCGCCGGTGATGGAGAGGACTTCCTTTTGCCAGTTGTCTTCATCGCCCAAAACGTAATAGATCCCTGAATCTTTTGCCATTTTAAAACTATCTTCGTGCTGTGTACAAAGAATAGGAACAGCCTGATAATAGATAAGGATTTGCGAAAGAATAATGCCGAAATAGTTCGCTCCGACGACAGAAACGTAATCTCCCTTTTCAACGTGGAGTTTATCCACGATAGATACCGCAAGCGATATGTAGTCGATAAAGAGCGCTTTTAAGTCCGAAACGCTTTCGGGGAGTTGGAAAACGTCGCTGGGTTTTACGTTGGTAAAATCACGCAAAAACCCGTCGTAATCGACGCCGGCTACTTTCATATCCGAGCAAGAACCGTACGCACCGTTCTGACAGTTGTTGCACTCGTTACAGGGGATATAAGGTCTTACGTAAACGTGAGTTCCGGGAGTAAGCGTGCTGTCGCTTGATTCCGAAACGATACCCGTTCCGTAACTACCCAAAGCAAAATCCGTCTGTTCGTTCGTGCCGTTGTAAGTCAAAACGTCGGAAATCGTTAGAAGACATTTTGTTATTTTTACTTTAGTAAGATTTTCTTCATTATTCTCGCCACGAGAGATATCTTCTCTTTCGATCGTAAGCGGTTTTTTAACTATCCAACCTTTCATCAGCAGCCATTATAGTACAAACCTTAAAAAATTGCAAACGTTTTTCCGACGGTTTAGACTTTTTATCAAAATTAAAATTCTTTATATTAAATTTGTTTTTTGTCGTTTTATCAGTTGACTATTGACAGAAAATATAATATAATATTTTAGCAAATTGCTTTTAGAGGTGTAATATGAAAGAAGGAATTCATCCCGATTATCACGAAGTCACAGTTGTCTGTGCTTGCGGTGAAACTTTTAAAACCGGCACTACCAAGAAGACCGACGTTATAAAGGTTGATATTTGCAGCAAATGTCATCCTTTCTTTACAGGTAAACAAAAACTCGTTGACACCGGTGGCCGTGTTGATAAATTCAACAAGAGATATAACAAAGCAAATTAGTAGTTTTTTTCACGGCTTTAAGGAATTTGTCAGGTCCTTAAAGCCTTTTTTATAGTCAGGTGTTTCTGTGAAGAAAAAGAATTGTACCACGATAGGCGGTCAAGCGGTTATTGAAGGCGTTATGATGCGCAGTAGCCGTTCTATGGCGACCGCCGTTCGCGACGAAAACGGTAATATCCTTTTGGAGACTGAAAGATTTAAACGTCCGAACAGCAAAGTCGGGAAGATACCGATCGTTCGCGGCGTCGTTTCTTTTTTTTCGTCGATGATAACGGGGGTGAAGATCCTTTCTCGTTCCGCAGAAGTGTTTGGCGAAGGCGAACCCACTAAATTTGAAAAATGGTGTGCTAAAACCTTAAAAATCAACGTTTTGAGCGTCGTTTCTTTTTTTTCAGTTGTTTTAGGGCTTGCGCTTGCCATTGCGCTTTTTATATTCGCCCCGCAAGGACTTCGTATTCTTGTTCTGGGTGAAAACCCGAACGTCTGGGCGCGTAATTTTTTAGAAGGCGGATTTAAACTTATAATTTTCATCCTGTATATTCTTCTTAGTTCGCTCATCAAAGACGTTCGCAGGACTTTTATGTATCACGGTGCGGAGCATAAGACGATATCGTGTTTCGAAAGCGGACTTGCTCTTACCCCCGAAAACGCGAAAAAGTGTTCGAGAGTGCATAACCGTTGCGGTACGACGTTTATCTTTTTTGTAATGTTTATAAGCATTATCGTGTTTGCACTGTTCGAGTCGCTTTTAGGGGCGAACGGGGTAAACCTTAACGGCTTTGTAAGGCTTTTATGTAAAATTGCGCTTTTACCGCTTGTTGCGGGGCTTTCTTACGAACTCTTAAAAGGTCTTGCAAAAACCGACTGCTGGGTATTTTATCCCATAAAAGCCCCGGGCTTACTTTTACAAAGACTTACGACGCGTGAACCCGATCTTGATATGATCGAAGTTGCGATAAGCGCGTTTAACCAAGTTATGCTTATGGATAGCGACGAGTCGATCGCTCCGCAAAAGTTCGATATTCCGTTTAGAGCGTATAAAATTACCGCCGAGGTCAGAGAAAAACTTTTAAATGCGGGGATCGACGAGAGCGCAGAGGCGGAGTGGATAGTTTCCTTATGCTCCGGGCTTTCACGTTCCGAGGCAAAAGGAAACGCGGTAATTGACGGAAAATCGCTTGAAAGAATAAGAATAATAACGGACGAACGAATTACCGGTAGACCGCTTTGGTATTGTATAGGCGATACTGAATTTTACGGGTTTAAGATAAAAGTGGACGAACGCGTTTTGATTCCGAGACCTGAAACCGAGTTACTTGTAGAAAACACGCTTAAAGTTATTAATGGTGGCAGCGAAGTTTTAGATCTTTGTACGGGCAGCGGTGCGATCGCTATTGCGATTAACAAAAAGAGCGGAGCAAAAACGACCGCGGTCGATATAAGCGAAGACGCGCTCACTCTTGCAAAAGAGAACGCCGAAATTAACGGTGCGGACGTTGAATTTATAAAAAGCGATTTGTTCGGCGCGTTAGACGGCAGAAAGTTCGACGTCATCGTTTCTAACCCGCCATATATTAAGAGCGACGATATAAAAACGCTCCAACGCGAAGTAAAGGATTTCGAACCTTTAATTGCGCTTGACGGCGGCGTTGACGGACTTGATTTTTACAGAATAATCGCAAAAAACGCGCCTCAATATCTAAAAATCGGCGGCACGTTATTATTAGAGTGCGGAGTAGATGAGGCGGAAAAGATAAAAGGTCTTTTATCCGCGTTTTCAAGCGTCGAAATAATAAAAGATTACGAAAATATAGACAGAATCGTTAAGGCGGTGCTTTAATGTTTAAAAAACTTGATAAATTACTTGAACGTTACGATAAATTAAACGAACTCGTCGGTGATCCTAAGGTCATAGAGCGCATGGATGAGTGGAAGGCTTACACAAAGGAACTTGCCGATATAACCGAAACGGTCAATAAATATAAAGAGTACAAGAAAAACCAAAAGGACAAAGAGGACGCCGAGAGCATGCTCTCAACCGAAAAAGATCCCGAAATGAAGGCGCTTTTACAGGAAGAGATACTCTCTTGCAAAGAAAAGTCCGAAAAGATAGCGGGCGAACTCAGAGTTTTGCTTCTGCCTAAAGATCCTAACGATGACAAGAACGTTATCATGGAGATAAGGGCGGGCGCAGGCGGTGAAGAGGCAAGTCTTTTTGCTTACGAACTGTATAGACTTTACGTAAAGTATGCCGAGAAAAATCGCTGGAAAACGGAAGAAATCGACAATAACTCGACAGAACTCGGCGGAATAAAAGAAGTCGTATTCTCGATATCCGGAAAGTCTGCTTACAGAAAGTTAAAGTTTGAAAGCGGCGTGCATAGGGTACAGCGCGTTCCGGAAACCGAGTCCCAAGGCAGAGTTCACACTTCGACGGTTACAGTCGCGGTTTTGCCCGAGGCAACCGACGTTGAAGTCAACATCGACGAAAAGGATCTGCGTATAGACACTCTTCGATCTTCCGGTGCGGGCGGACAGCATATCAACAAGACCGAATCGTGCATCAGAATAACGCATATCCCGACGGGAATAGTTGTTTTATGTCAGGACGAGCGTTCGCAGACTAAAAACCGCGAAAAAGCGATGCGTGTTTTAAAGAGCAGACTATACGATTATTACCAGTCGCAGTACGACAAGGAGTACGCAGATCAACGTAAAAGTCAGGTAGGTACGGGCGACAGATCGGAAAGAATAAGAACTTACAACTTTCCGCAAGGAAGGGTAACCGATCACAGAATAGGGCTGACGCTTTATAGTATAGATAACTTTATGATGGGTGATATCGACGAGATGGTCGAGGCGCTCAACATTGCAGACAGAGAGGCGAAACTTTCGGAAGGTTTCGACGATGAAGAATAACGGAGATTGACTTATGAATATTTCGAAAAAAGTAGCGGATATCGCACCTTCACTTACGCTTGAGATAACGGCAAAGGCGAAAAAGATGAAAGCGGAGGGTATTTCGGTAATTGGTTTCGGTGCGGGCGAACCGGATTTTAACACGCCCGACTACATAATAGAAGGCGCAAAGAAAGCGCTCGATATCGGGTTTACGAAGTACACGCCCGCGTCAGGTATGGCGGAATTAAAAAAAGCTATATGCGACAAGTTTTATAAGGATAACGGTTTACAGTACGAACCCGACCAGATCGTCGTGTCGAGCGGTGCCAAAAACTCGCTTTTCCACGCGATAAGCGCGCTCGTTGACGACGGGGACGAGGTTATTATACCTTCTCCTTACTGGCTGACCTACCCTGAACTTGTCAAACTTGCCGGCGGAAAGTGCGTGTTCGTAAAATCGGACGCAAAGAGCGGGTATAAACTGACTGCCGACGCGCTTAAAAACGCGATAACGGATAGAACGAAACTTCTTATTTTAAACTCTCCGAATAACCCGACCGGCGCGGTCTACTCAAAAGACGAATTGTTTTCCATAGCAAAAGTCTGCGAAGAAAACGGACTCTTCGTAATATCCGACGAGATTTATGAAAAACTCGTTTATTCGGGCGAAAAGCACTATTCTATCGCGACTTACAGCGAATACTTAAAAGAACATACGGTAGTCGTAAACGGCGTTTCCAAGTCTTATTCTATGACAGGTTGGCGTATAGGGTATCTTGCCGCGCCGAAACAGATCGCGAAGGCGATAGGTTCGATGCAAAGCCATACTACGAGTAACGCTTGCTCGATTTCGCAATACGCTTCCGTTGTTGCGTTAACAGACGAGCGAGGGAAAGACTTTATAGACAATATGCAGAAAGTCTTTGACGACAGAAGAAAGTTTATGATAAAAACCCTTTCTGAAATCAAGGACGTTAAGTGCATAGAGCCGAAGGGCGCTTTCTACGTTTTCGTAGACGTTTCAAGCCTCTACGGAAAGAGTTTTGACGGAAATAAGATAGACGGTTCTATGAGTTTTGCTTCCAACGCGTTAAAGAAGGGAGTCGCGGTTATTCCGGGCGTCGCTTTCGGAGACGATAATTGTATAAGACTTTCG
>CAMPBJ010000063.1 GCA_946637575.1 uncultured Clostridia bacterium
CCTTTATCTTCCTTAAAAGAGTGAACGGCTCGATATGGAAAGTTCCCGCGGTTTTGCCGTCCGAGTTGCCGTATTCATGCTCGCAAGCGTTGATTATCGCGACCTTTACTCCGTCTGCCGTTAAAAAAAGCGTTTCTCCCGAACTCTTTTCATCCGTTCCCGCGCCGACGACTTTTAATCCCGCTTTTTCGAGTACACGTATGGTATTTACCGTGCCTTCCGGTCCTAAATCGCCTGTGTGATTGTTCGCCATAAGTCCGACGTGAAAGCCCTGCTCTTTAAGATAATCCGCCCAAGCGGGGTGATCGACTAAGACCGGTCCGTTCTTTTCAATTCCGACTCCTGAAAGGGCTAGCGTCGTTTCCACGTTAACGATATTTAAGTCGCTGCTACCCAGTTCTTCCTTAATATCGTCCAAAGCACGATCAAGTTTGCCCGTAAGCATATCTTTCGTCAGTTCGTTACTCTCAAAACCGAAGTAGTCTCCGCTACCTTTAGGCGAAAAGTCACCGCAGATCAAAAACTTCATAATTTCCCCTATAACGTTTTATAATAACGGGCGGCATTATTGCCGCCCGTTATGGCAGGGGTAGAGAGATTTGAACTCCCGAAATGACGGAGTCAGAGTCCGTTGCCTTACCGCTTGGCGATACCCCTATTTTTGTATTAAATTATATGCCTACGCCGAACACCCCGTTTATCACAAGGTACATGAGCGGAATACTGAATATCGACAGCACGGTAGACAGCGACACCGCGACCGAAGAAAAGTCCGTATCTCCGTTAAACCTTACCGCGAAAAGCACCGTGGAAGTTGCCGACGGCATACTCATTAAAAAGAACACCGCGTACTTTACAAGGTTTCCTACCGGTAAAAACGCTACGAGCAATATCGCGATAAGCGGAGCGATAATAAGCTTTAAAAAACAAGTTATGTACGCCCACTTTTCCACGAAAAGTTTTTTAAACTCGATCTTTGCAAGTTTGACGCCGATAACGATCATCGAAAGCGGCGTTACCGCGTTGCCTAAAAACGAGAAACTGTCAAGAATTTTTTGCGTAATTTCCTTGCCGAAGCCTTCCGGGATCACGTTGATGAGCGGACCGCCGCAAGCAAAGAAAGATACGATGCCGAGCAAAAGCGCAATGATGACCGGATTAAGAATTACCTTCTTGAAAGATATTTCCTTAAAGTTGCCCGTCATTATGTACACGCCGAGCGTCCAGTTCAAGACGTTGAACACGATGAGCGAGGACGCTACGTAAACCATTATTTCGCCGCCGTTCGCTCCCGAAAAGAGCATCTGAAGGAAAGGAAGTCCCATAAACCCGCAATTCGAGAACACGGTCGCATAACGGACGCATCTCTTTTTGGATAGGTCGTCCTTGCCTCTTACGGCTATTAAACCGACGGCATACAATATGATATGTACCGCAAGGATAAGTCCGAACACGATAAGCATGTTAACGACTATATCCGTGCTGTAAAGGATCGCTTTGTTCTGGAAACTCATGAAGAGCAAGAACGGCTGCAACCCGTATAAAACAAGGTTGGAAAGAACGGTTTCCGCCTTTTCGGGCAGAAGTTTGAACTTCTGAAGCAGAAATCCCGGCACTGCCATTAAAAGTAAGGACAGGACGGTCGCAAAAACCGTTAAAACACTCATTTTACTCCTGAATTAAAGACTGTTCGCTATTTTATCGAAAACGCCGCTCGTTTCAATTCCTTTGTTTGCGATAAGATACACCGCGGCAGTATCGAACCTCGCGTCGTGATACGAAAGATCCGCGCCGAAAAGTTTTTCGGTTACGTCCCCTATCTCCTTCTCCGTTATGTCTAAAAAAGAACACAGTTCGGAAAGTTTCGGGTACTTGTATCCGCCGCCGACACGCGAAAGTTTACATAAACCCACCGTGCCTTTCATGGTACAAAAGGAATCTTTTACGAAAAACACTCTGCCCGCGCGCTCGAACTCTTTTCTTAAAAACATAAAGTCGAACGACGTGTTGTGCGTAACGATAAGATCCGCGTTTAACATGTCGTCTCCGATCTCGTCGATAAAGTCAGAAAACTTCTTCCCTTTCGATAAGACAGAGAGTTTGTCTTTGGAAAACCCGTGGACGAGATACGCGCCGTAATCTACCTTCGATACAGAAAAGAAGAAGTTTTTGGCGACTACGCTTTCTTTCGTCTGCATTATATACGAGAGTTCGCAGATCTCCCCGGGATAATATCCGCTAGTTTCGGTATCGAGATATAAAACCATGCGGCGCTTAAATTACTCCATTAACCTACGAGGTCGGAGTATCTGTCGGAATAAATCTTTACCCTGCTGCCGTTATCTTTTAAGGAGTTTACGACAAGGTTCTGATAGTTAGTAAATCTTGCGGAAACTTTTGAAGAAACGTTTGCGTCGACGAAAAGATATAAGAAATCTTCTTTGTTAAGATCTTCGTCGTCCCACTTACTAAGGAGTTCCGCGTAAGTGGTCTTCGCCTCTTCTTCGGTCATTCCCAAGTAGTCGGCAAGCGTTTCAGCACCGCCGAGATCGAACGCCTCGGAGAAGAATAAAACGTGATAGCCGTAGTCGGTCGCAACGATCTTATAGTTCGTTCCGCCGAGTTCTAAAAGTTCTTTGCCCGCTTTTGCAAAGTCGGCAACCCAGTTTTCGTGGTTGTCGGGCGAAACGACGTAACCTTTGTAGGTGTTGAGCGAGCCGGGATCGGTGGAGAACGCAAAGAGAAGTTCGTTTATCTTCTCTTCGTAGTTTTCGACTTCTTCCCCTACGGTCGCTCCGCCGTAAACGTATTCTTCCATAAACTCGATAAACTCGTCGAAATCAAATGTTTTTAAGGAATCGACTCTGTACTCCGCTTTCGTTCCTTTCTCTTCGTCCGCCTCTTTAACTAAGGTAACTGCGCCCTGGAACGGGATACTGTCTTCTAAAAACGCGTAATCTCCGGTAAACTTCTCGCCGTCGAAATCGTAGCCCGAAAGGATCCAGGTGGAACGGAGATCTTTGACGGTCGTCGCCTTCAATATCTCTTCCCTTTCCGCCTTTCTTTCCGCCTCGGTAAGCGAAGCGTCGATAGCGGCGATCTGCGCTTTCTGAATATCGCTTGCGCCTAAAAGAAGGTTATAAACGTAACCGTAGTTACCGTACGCGCCGTAGAAAACGGGGCTTGCCTTTTTGGCGTTTGCAAGCGCCT
Source organism: uncultured Clostridia bacterium (assembly GCA_946637575.1). Classification (GTDB taxonomy): domain Bacteria; phylum Bacillota; class Clostridia; order Christensenellales; family Borkfalkiaceae; genus UBA1259. Next base: position 3,211 of record CAMPBJ010000063.1, read on the forward strand.
CCGCAAATTCGGTGGTGTTGAATTCCTTTTCGGAATCTACCTGAGTTTTGTAAACGTTATTGATAAAATCGTAGGTAAACTCGCCTCTGATCTCCGCGGTCTTCGCGTGCTCGAACTTATGAAGGAGCGCGTCCTGACATTGCGCCTCTAAAAGTTCCTCAAAATAAGCGGTCTCTTCAACTTTTCCTTTATACCCGTCGCCGAGCAGACTGTTGTTTCTTAAAAACCTGATAAATCTGTCGTAAGCGTTCCTGCGCTCCACGGTGGAATTAACGTCCACTTCGGTGTACTTTTTCTCGTCCGCAGTAGCGTTAGTCGCACCCGTGGGTACGGTTCTGACGGTTTCGGTAAGAGTGTCGCTCGCGGCGGTTTCTTCCGCCTGCATATAAGAATTCAAAAGCGAATCTATTTCTTTGTACGCCTCGGAGAGCGCGTCCGCATATTCGTCTTCAGTAAGATAATCTCTTACGTTATAAGTGCAGGTTTTACCTTCCTTTTCCGCAAAATACTGCATAGCGGTCTGCAACATTATCTTGTTGCCGATAAGCGAATTCATTATCGCGCCTACCGCCTGAGACTGCGTATATCCGTAATATTGCATGAAAAGGTATCCGTTATTTAAGAACGCGAATACGAGATCTTCTTTATAAATATTGTCTACCTTGGCGTCGTCGCTGATCTGAACGGTGGCGACGATCTGGTCCATATCTTTTTTCTCGTCGGTGGTAACGAGATTGCAACCACCGAGTACCGACGATCCGAATACGAGCGTCAGCACGGCGATAATAAAAGTAACGAATTTTTTCTTCATTGTTCTGCTCCTATAGAGAGCGCGTACAACCCGCGCTCTAAATAGTATAAACTATAAAGCGAAAAATTGCAATTATTTTTTTTAACTTTCCGCAAAATAAAACGAAAAAACCTTATTTTTTTGGCTCACGATACCGCCGACTCCAAAAACGCCCGCATTTTTTTAAGCATTTCGTCGTTCGATTCGTGTTCTCTTTTAAACTCTATCCTCGGCGCGCTCGCCATAGAAAGCGATATTCCTTCCCCGTTTTCGTCCATCGCTTTTTTAAGCCCGACGTTTGAAAACGATTTAAGCGACCGGAACTCTATATAAGACGCTTTCTTTTCCACTACGACCCTTTTCGCCTTTATCCTTGCCGCAAGAAACTTTACGACCGCGATGTCGATAAGCGACGCAGTCTCTTCGGGGATCTTACCGTAAGCGTCCTTTAAGTTCTTTATCAAATCCTTTTCGGCGGAGAAAGAGTTTATCTCGGCTATTTCCTTGTACGCGTCCATACGCGAACCGACGCTCTCTATATAATTTTCGGGGATAAACGCGGAAACCCTTACGTCGAGTTCGGGAACAACGGTCTCTTCGCCAGATAACTGTTCCTTCAATAATTTTGAATAGAGTTCGTACCCTATTTTATCCATATGTCCGTGCTGTTCCGCGCCTAAAACGTTACCCGCACCGCGGATCTCCAAGTCCCTCATCGCGACCTTTATTCCGCTGCCCATTTCGGCGAATTCGGTTATCGCGTTAAGTCTTTCGTAAGCCGTCGCCGTCAGTATCTTGTCCCGCTTATACGTAAAGTACGCGTACGCAAGGTTCTCGCCCCTTCCGACTCTGCCCTTTAACTGATAAAGCGTGGAAAGCCCCATCGTGTCCGCGTCTATCACGACGAGTGTGTTGGCGCGCGGAAGATCGATGCCGTTTTCTATTATCGTGGTGGAAACGAGCACGTCGTACTCCCCGCGGTAAAACTTCATCACGTTGTCTTCCAAAACTTTTTCTTCCATACGCCCGTGCGTTACGGCGACGCGGGCGGTGGGTACGAGTTTTTTTACCTTTTCCGCAAATGTATATATGCTCTCCACTCTGTTATAGAGTACGAACGCCTGTCCGCCTCGCCCGAGTTCGCGCGAAAGAGCGTCCTTTATTATCCCGTCCGTCTCTTCGGTAACGAAAGTCTGAACGGGCAGCCTGTTTTTAGGGGGCGTGTTTATCGTGCTTATCGGTCTTATGCCCGAAAGGGATAAGTGCAACGTTCTCGGTATGGGCGTCGCGGTGAGCGTTAAAGTGTCTACGTTCTTTTTTAAAAGTTTTATCTTTTCCTTATGTTCTACGCCGAAACGCTGTTCTTCATCAAGTATCAAAAGCCCCAGATCCTTAAACGCTACGTCCGACGATAACAGTCGGTGCGTTCCTATCAGAAGGTCTATTTCGCCCTTGGCGGTCTTGTCTAAAATGTCTTTCTGCTCTTTTTTGCTCCTGAAACGGTTAAGGCAGGCTATTCTTACCCCGAACCCCTCGAACCGCTTTTTCGCAGTAGAATAGTGCTGTTCGGTAAGGATCGTCGTAGGGGCGAGCATGGCGACCTGTTTGCCGTTCGATACGGCGATAAACGCCGAACGGAGTGCGATTTCGGTCTTTCCGAACCCCACGTCTCCGCAAACGAGCCTGTCCATTATTCTGCCCTTTTCCATATCCGAAAGAATATCGCTCTCCGCCGTCTTCTGATCCGGAGTGTCTTCGAACTCGAACCCGTCGCGGAACAATTCGTAAAGTTCGCCGTCAACCTCGAACTTGAAGCCCTTTTCAGCCTCCCGCTCGGAGTAGAGTTTTTTTAAATCGAAAGACATCTTTTTGATGCTCTCTTTTGCGCGCGCTTTAATCTTTTCGAACTCTTTTCCGCCGATCTTGGAGAGTTTAGGGTGTTTTTCGCTGCCTAAATACCGCGTTAAAACGTCCATCTGCTCCACGGGGATATAGAGAATATCTCCGCCGCCGTACTCCACGGCGATATAGTCCTTCGTTCCCTCGGTGGAAGATATCTTCTTGTCCCCTAAAACCCTGCCGACGCCGTGTGTTTCGTGAACGCAGTAATCTCCCGCGGTCGGCGCGGTAAAGAACTCGTTGCGCTTTAATTTTTTGCCCGTTTCGGACTTGGGTTTTGCAAGTATGTTCCCGCTGCCTATAAAGACGACGCCGTCGTCTTTTATAATAAATCCCGACTCTGCGGGGCCGGTAAGAAGCGTTACCCCGCCGGATATTTCTCGATCTATTTTAGACGATATTTTTCTTATTTCCAGATCGTATGCAAGCATCTCCGCGT
>CAMPBJ010000064.1 GCA_946637575.1 uncultured Clostridia bacterium
GCAGTTTAGCCCGGATAAAAAATTCGCCTTTGCGATCTCGCCTTTCATTTTTTCACCGTTTTATCTTTATATCAATATTGTATGCCGTTGTCGGAAAGGATCTTCTTTAATCTTTCGTTCTCGGCTTTTAAGGTCTCGTACTCTTCTTTGGAAATAACGTTTTCGGTGCGTTTTTCCTTTACTTTAATGCGAAGGATCGCAAAGAGAACGAGGAACACGATTATCGCCGCGACGAGCGGAAGATAGTGTTCGATTAGAACGCTGTTCCCCAAAATCGCCATCGAGATAGCGACCTCTACGTACAAAAACGCGACGTAGTCTATGATCTGAAGTAAAAGATACTTCGTTTTCATCACGATGTAGTTTCCGATGAACAGGTCGAAAAGCAAGGTCGCCATCGCGACGATAACGGTTATTTTAGAATAAACCTCGTAAAAATCGCCGAAGTACTTGCCCGCCCAGACCATAACGAGAAAGAGCGCGGAAGATATGATAACGAGCGCCGCCGTGATAAGCCCGAGTTTGTTCTTTTTCGCCACCGCCTCGGACGCGTTAAGTAAACACAGCCCCGCAAGGAACACGATAAGCACGGATAAAAGCACGTTTCCGATAACTTCGGACATAGGGATTATCTTAAAGAGTACCCCAAGCCCTATTAAACCCGCGACCGCAACGCTCGCAATGGATACGTAGGAAATGATCTTCCTTAACGTTTTCTTGTTTTCAGTATAATTTTCAGCCATAATAAAGCCCCCTTTTTCCCTATTATACCACACTAAACAAAAAAATAAAGCCTCTCGGCTCATTTTGTGCATTTTTCCGTCGGTTCTTTTCTTTCGGCAAAGGTTTTGTTTAAATAAATATCCACCAGCATAGCTTGTGGATATTTTTTAGCCCATAAATACAAAAAGCAACGGACTTGATCCATTGCTTCCTGCATAATATATGATAAGGGGGAAAATGATGAGCATTTTTTTGCGGGAAGGTAACTTTGTGTACCTTCGCCGAGTCAAAGAAAACCTTCGTTCCCTTCGACAATGTTAATATACAACTTTTTATTTTTTTTGTAAAGCGTTTTTACGGGTTTTTTGGAAATTTTTGTAAAAATTTTTCAAAAACCCCCTTTTTTAATGCGTTTTTTGTTAAAAAATATCATAATTTGTTTTGATTGTACGAAAAAATGATTTATTTTTCGGAAAGGGAAAAACGCGGCAAGTTTTTTGGGGTAATCGGGCAAAAATAAAAAGCCACCTTTTCGGGTGGCTTTTTTTCTGTCTTTTCTTACTCGCCTTTGAAGGGGAGAAGGTCTACAAGTCTTGCGCGCTTTATCGCGGACGATAAGATCCTTTGATGTTTTGCGCAGACGCCGGTCATACGGCGCGGGAGGATCTTTCCGCCTTCCGCGGTGTACTTTTTAAGCGTCGCCACGTCCTTGTAGTCGATACTCTCCGTTTTAGCCTGACAGAAAGCGCAGACTTTTTTGCGGGGTATCCTCTTTACAAATTTCTTGGGTTCTTTCGCCGCTTCTTTTGCGGGTTCCGCCGTCGTTTCGACGGGGGTGCTTACAATATTCTCTTCCATAATTTACTCCTTTAATCAGAACGGAAGTTGATTGTCGTCAATCTCTTCCAACTTTGCGGGTTCTCTTCTTGCCGCGGGCGCGTCGTCGCCGTAATCGGACTGCGCGTTCTTCGGCGTTAAAAACTCCACGTCGCTTGCAACGATATCCGTAACGTTTCTCTTGATCCCGTCTTTATCTTCGTAAGAACGGTTCTGAAGCGTGCCGACGACCGCGACTTTGTTACCTTTCTTTAAGTACTTACCGCAATTCTCCGCCCTTCCGCGCCATACGGTAATGTTAAAGAAATCGGTTTCCCTGTTCCCGTCGCTCGTCGTGTAATCTCTCGATACCGCGATGGAAAATCTGCAGACCGCGATCCCGCTGTTCGTTTCGGAAAGTTCCGGATCTCTCGTTAAGTTCCCTATAAGAATTACCTTGTTCATTGCCTTTCTCCCTTATCTCTTCGTAATCAATCGTCTTACGATACCGTCGGTTATACCGGCAACTCTCTTTAACTCGACAACGAGCGTCTTTTCAGCCTCGAAAGTCATCAATACGTAAAATCCTTCGGTCTTGTAGTTGATCGGGTACTGTAATTTCTTCATACCCCAACGATCGGTCGATTCAACGATTCCGCCGCTGTTCTTAACTAAATCCTCGAACTTTACTATGATGCTCTCTTTCGCTTCGTCGCTCAAATCTGCGTCGATAATGTAGAGCATTTCGTATTTAGTCATTTTTTTTACCTCCCGGACTTATTCGGCTTGAATTCTCTTCAAGCAAGGTTTTTTGACTTATAATTTCAGTCAAGTTCCATAATAATAACATTATATAGCCGTTTTGTCAATCGTTTTTCGCATTTTTACTCCCCCGCTGGGCGATTTTTTGTCTTTTCCCGGTTTTCGGTTTTCCATAAGTAAGTAAAAATTTTTTTCCTAATTGCCCCGCGGGGCTTGTTTTTTATCCCGTTTTATAGTACAATTTCTTTTCGGAGAGTCTTAATAATGATTGATCTGATCGTAAATCCGATTGCCGGCGGAAAGAACGGCAAAAATATGCAAAAAAATCTGTCGCGCATAGAAAGCAGACTTAAAGCGCGGAACGTAGAGTACAAACTGCATTTTTCCGAGCAGAAAGGGGACGTTAAAGCCCTCGCCGGAAAACTTATAGAAGACGGTGCAAAAACCCTCGTCTGCGTGGGCGGAGACGGTTCTTTCCACGAACTTATAAACGGCATCACCGATTTTAGGAAGGTGAACGTCGGACTTATTCCCTGCGGCACGGGTAACGATTTTGCGTCCGCGATTTGCCTTCCGAAAGATCCCGAGGCGGCGGTCGATCTTATTTTGGATTCTCAGCCGAAGTTTACGGATTTTATGGAACTTCCGACCGTCAGGTGCATCAACATCGCGGGGCTCGGGATCGACGTGGACGTGCTGAAAAGATACGAGGCGCTCCCCAAAAAAACCAAGTTCGGCTACACGAAGTGCCTTATTAAAACGCTCTTTAACTTCGACTTTACCGACTTCGACGCGACGCTTAACGGCAAAACGCAGCACTTCCGCTCGTTTATCGCGTGCGCCGCGAACGGCACGACGTACGGCGGCGGTATTCCCATCTGCCCCGTGGCGGATCCTACCGATCACCTTATCGACTTCGTTGCGGTGAGGGAACTTAAAGGGCTGAAAATCGTCGGGGCGTTTCTGAAACTGAAAAAAGGAAAACTCCTTACCTTAAAGCAGTCCTATCACGAGCGCGCGGCGGAGATCGAGATAAAGACGGATCTTCCCTGCACCGTGAACGTGGACGGCGAACTTTACGACGATATTCCGTTTAAGGTTAAAGTCGTTCCGGACACCTTAAAAATGTTCAGACCTTAAACGCGGGAATAAACGAATACATAAACACGGGCGTCGCCAAAAGGCGACGCCCGTTCTTTTTTTATTTTTTCAGCAAGTCCCAGGTAACGCTTCCCGCCGAGTATGCGTTAAGGTACTCCACGATCTCTTGCTTTTCTTTAAGGATCGCGAAAAGTTTAAGACACTCCTTATTTACAAACCCCTTGTCTATCATATCCAAAATCAGTTCTTCTAACTTGTCGTAGTAGCCGAACATATTATATATCACTATGGCTTTTTTGTGCCTGCCGAGTTGTTTTAAGGTGAGCGCCTCGAAGAACTCTTCCATCGTTCCCATACCGCCGGGGGTAACGATAAACGCGTCGCACTCGTTCTCCATTATGGTCTTTCTTTCCGCCATCGTCTTCGTGCGGGTTATCCTGTCGGCGTCGTAGAAGATCTTCTCGAACCCGTTTTCCTCGAAGAAAGTGGGAATAACGCCGTGTACTTTTCCGCCGCCGTCCTTAAACCCCCTCGCGCTTGCGCCCATCATGCCCGAAGAACCCGCGCCGTAAACGAGCGAATGCCCGCTTTTTGCAAGGATCAAAGCAAGGTCGTAGCACTCTTTTTTATAATCGTCTTTTATTTTGTCGCTTGCCGCGCCGTAGATACAGATCACCATATTTTAATTTTACTCCCTTAAGTTTATTCTATTCTAAAACCGCTTTTTTATCAACTTTTTCGGCGTTTATTTTTTTAAGTTGACTATTGTTTTTTTATGTGTTACAATTCTTTTTAAGGTATAGGAGATCAAATTATGAGTTACGCATCTGCAAAGAAAGTTTACTTAAAATACGGGATCGACACCGACGAGGTCTTAAAAAAACTGAGCACAGTGTCGGTTTCCCTTCATTGCTGGCAAGGCGACGACGTTAAGGGTTTCGATCACGACGGGCCTTTGACGGGCGGTATTCAGACCACGGGCAACTACATGGGAAGAGCAAGAACGCCCGAAGAACTTATGGCGGACATGGAAAAGGTCATTTCCCTTTGCCCCGGCAAGAAAAAACTTAACGTGCACGCGTGCTACGCGATATTTGGGGACGACGGTTTCGTGGACAGGGATAAATTAGAACCCCGCCACTTCGAACCGTGGGTAAAACTTGCCAAAAAGTACGGCTTGGGCATCGACTTTAACCCGACTTTCTTCTCGCACCCCAAAGTCAAAGACGGGCTGACGCTCTCATCCCCCGACGAAGAGACGAGAAAGTTCTGGATCGAACACGGAAAAGCGTGTATCCGCATTTCCACCTACTTTGCAAAGGAAACGGGCATCCCCTGCGTTATGAATATCTGGACGGGGGACGGGTACAAAGATATCCCGTCCGACAGAATGGGACCGAGACTTCGCTATAAGGACAGTATAGAAAAGATTTTGGAAGAACCTTTCGACTTTAACCTCGTTAAACCCTGCGTTGAAAGTAAGGTGTTCGGAATAGGCGTTGAAAGTTACACGGTGGGCAGCGCGGAGTTTGCGCTCTCGTTCGCCGCGGAACACAAGGATAAATGCCTTCCCCTTATGGATAACGGGCATTATCACCCGACCGAAGTCGTTTCGGATAAGATCCCCGCGCTCCTTTGCTTTTTCCCCGAGATCGCGCTCCACATAACCCGCCCCGTCCGTTGGGATTCCGATCACACGGTTTTGTTCGACGACGAGACGAGAGAAATGGCAAAAGAGATCGTCCGCACGGACTCGCTTTCGCGCGTGTATATGGCGCTCGACTACTTTGACGCAAGCATAAACCGTATCGCGTCCTGGTCGATAGGATTCAGGAGTTGGCAAAAGGCGTTGCTTTACGCGCTCCTTTCCCCGAACGGAAAACTTAAAGCCTTGCAGGACGAAGGCGAACTTACAGAACTTATTATGCGTCAGGAAGAGGTCAAAACTCTCCCCTTCGGCGAAGTCTGGAACGAATATTGCAAAAAATCCGGCGTGCCTACGGACGATAAACTTCCCGACGAGATCAAAAAATACGAAAGAAAAGTTCTCGCTAAAAGGAAGAATTAAATGGAAAGGATCGCAACCTTTTTTAAGGTGTCCGAAGAAGAATACTTAAAAAGCGGAAAAAAGGAAGATTTCGACGATATCGTTCTCCCGAAACGCGCGACGTTTGGTAGCGCGGGGTACGATTTTTTCGCCCCCTTCGCTTTTACCCTCGAACCGGGCGAAAGTATAAAGATCCCGACGGGCGTTAGGTGTAAGATCGACGAAGGGTGGGTTCTCAATATTTACCCACGCTCGTCTTTGGGGTTTAAGTACCGCCTGCAATTAGATAACACCGTGGGCATAATCGACTCCGACTACTTTAACGCTCTAAACGAAGGGCATATCTTTATAAAGATGACGAACTGCGGAGATAAGCCCCTGTCCGTCGAAAAGGGCAAAGGCTTTGCACAGGGCGTGTTCCTTCCCTTCGGCATAACGAAAGACGACGACTGCGCAAAAGAACGAACCGGCGGACTTGGAAGTACGGATAAATAAAAAAGCACCGAAAGGTGCTTTTTTTGTTTATTTATTCGCTTTTCGAGTTTAAGTCGGTTTATCTTACGAAGTTCATCGCCTTGATGTACTCGGGCGAATAGTCTCTTTTTGCCCTTACCGCCTTTTTGGAAA
>CAMPBJ010000065.1 GCA_946637575.1 uncultured Clostridia bacterium
TTTTCGATCTCTTCTTCCGTCGTCTCCGAAATCTTCGCCTCTTCTTCCGCTTTAAGTCTTTCTAACTCTTCGCTTTTCTTTGTCAAGCCGACCTTAAAAGACTTCACCGCGGTTTCGAGCGAAGTGATCGTTTCGCGAAGTTCGGTTATTTTCCCCGAATTCAAAAGTTCGCCTATTAACTTTAAGTTATTGTTGAGTTTTTCAGCCATTATTTACTACCTTCTATTTGATTTGCCTTTATAAAAACGTTGTCGTTTGCACCTAAAATTGCCTTTGAGAGCGCGTCGTCGGTTACCGCCATGATCTTCGCGTTCTCTTTATGCGTGAGTTTATCGAGCGTTATCCCCTTTGCGATAAGCATCGGACAATGAAACCTTTCTGAAAACTTCGCGCCGTCTTTTTTCGTGTTCTCGCTTGCGGAGTCGCACACTATGATAAGTTTCGCGCGCTTTAACGTCTGGACGGCGTTTGCGCCTATTTTACACTTCCTTGCGCGGATACAAAAGCCGACGAAAGTTTCGGATTTAGTCTTTTCCAAGTATCTCCTCCGTAATTGCATCGTAAACCGCGTCTTCTACTTCCGTCCCGAAAACTCTGGATAAAATCTTCTGCTTTTTGAGTTTTTTTACGCAGTTTTCGTCCTTACAGCAGTACGCTCCCCTGCCGTTCTTTTTGCCCGTCGTATCCACAAAAATACCTTCGTCGTTTTTCACGATGCGGAGCAGTTCTCTTTTTTCCTTCATCGTCCTGCACGCCACGCATTGACGCATAGGGATCTTCTTTTCCATATCGTTTCCCGTTACGCTTCAGTTTGTTCGGGTTGCGCCGAAATCTCGCCGTATTCCGCGCCGAGTTCCTGCATCGCCGCGCTTTCGCTCTTAACGTCGATCTTCCAGCCGGTAAGACGGACTGCAAGTCTTGCGTTCTGACCGCTTCTGCCGATCGCAAGCGAAAGTTTATCGTCGGGCACTATCGCCATCGCGGTCTCTTCGCCCGTTTCGATAACCTTTATCACTCTTGCAGGCGACAGCGCGTTGGATATGAATTCGAGCGGATTTTCGCTCCACGGAATAATGTCTATTTTCTCTCCGCCGAGTTCCGCGACGATCGCGTTTACCCTTGCGCCCTTGTTGCCGACGCAAGCGCCCACCGCGTCCACCGTCGGATCTTCGCTGTATATCGCGATCTTCGTTCTCTGCCCCGCGTCTCTCGCGACGCCCTTAATTAGCACGACGCCCTGTTTTATTTCGGGTACTTCGTTTTCAAAAAGACGTTTTACAAGTCCGCTTCCGGATCTTGAAACGACTATCTGCGAAGTCTTGCCGACGTTTCTTATCTTCTTTACGAATACGTTAAGTCTTTGATTCAATTCGTACTTTTCGCCGGGGACTTGATCGCGCGGCATAAGCACGCCCTCTAATTCCCTTCCGCCGATCTCGACGTAAACGTTGCCGTCTTCGATACGACGGACGGTGCACGTCATAAGTTCGCCTTCCTTATCCTCGAACTCGCTTACCGTGTTGTTGTGTTCGATCTCGCGGAGTTTTTGCGTTAAGACCTGCTTTGCGGTCTGCGCCGCGATACGGCCGAAATTCTTGGATATTATCTCTACGGAAACAACGTCGCCCACCTTATAAGACTTTTTGATCGCGGTGGCCTCTTCTAAAGATATCTCCTTGTCGGGGTCGGTTACTTCGTCCACCACCGTTCTTTCAGCGTACATTTTTATGGTCTTTTTATCGGGCGTAAGACGGATAGCCACCGTCGCCGCGATGCCCGTCATCTTTTTGTACGCGGACGTAAGCGCGTTGGATAGCGCGGAAATAAACTCTTCCTGAGAAATACCCTTTTCCCTTTCCAAGTCTTCGAGTGCCGAAAAGAAATCCTGATTTATCATATTGTTCTCCTTAAAACGCGGAAACACCGCATATTATCCTTTTTTATTCAAAGTCAATGTATTCGTTGACCTTAACTACGTTCTTTAAGTCGAAAGTCAGCGTCGTCTTTTCGTCGGTTTTAACGTTCACGCTCTTTTTATCGTAACCCGTAAGCACCCCGTCGAAAAACTTCTTGCCCTTTACCGAGTTTTTGAGTCTTACTTCAACTCTTTCGCCTATATGCGAATTAAAATCCTCGTCCGTTAAAAACGGCCAGTCGATACCGACCGAAGACACGTTGAGAGAGTAAGGCAGTCCGAAAGTCGGATCTAATTCATCAAGCGGAGCGTCGATAAGTTTCGACGCCTGTTCGCAAACGTCGAGATCCACGCCGCCGTCCTTTTGTATATAGACTGTAAGCGTCGGATAGTCCCCGCCTTTAAATTCGACTGACTTTACCGTAACGCCTATACTTTCAAGCGTTTTCTCGCATAAAGTTTTCACTTCTCCGAGCGGTTTTACCTTCACTTTCTCGCCCCCCTAAAAGAAATATGAGAACGGCGATCCGTTCTCATAAGTCAAAAGTCAACCTGATTACAAGATTATATTATCATATAATCTTTTTAATTGCAAGCGTTTTTATTAAAGTTTTCGGCTTATTGCAAGGATTTTTGCATATTAAGGAACGCTTCGGCGGTCGCATAAGCGTCGGAAAGCGCTCTGTGGTGGTGGAACACGATCCCGTAGTAGTCCGCGATCGACTTTAAGTCGAACCGCTTAAGCGTTGGGCAAGCCGTCCTTGCGATTATCATAGTGTCGAGAACGGGGTTATTTATCTCGTACTCTTCCGCCGCGGCGAAGCGCTTTATAAACTTGGTGTCGAACTCGGCGTTATGCGCAACTAAGGTCGTATTTTCGATAAACTTCATAAAGTCGGGCAGTACCTGACCTATTTTAGGCGCGTCTTTAACCATTTCTTCGGTTATGCCCGTGATCTCCGTTATCTCTTCGGTTATGGGATAATCGGGTTTAACGAGCGTCGTCCACTGCTCCGCGATCCTGCCGTTTATTATCTTTACCGCGCCTATTTCGGTGATGCCGTTGTTCATTACTTCCGTACCCGTGGTCTCCAAATCGAACACGACGAACTCTTTTTCGGTAAACCCTTCGGGGAAACCGCCGTCCTCGTCGAATATGCTTTTTGCGGATATCGTACTCGCCTTTAGAGGACGGATAAGCGAATAGTTTTGCGGCGCTTTTTTCTTGAACCTGTCTTTTTTTACGAAGTCTTTCGGGAAGGTACAGCGGTTTATCGCGCTTATCGTGGTGGACTTTCTGCCCTGATATTCGCCTATGGTCGCGCGGGCTATGATAGCGTCCCCCGGCGCGATCGCGCGGATTTTATCGACCGTGGCTTTTTTGGAAAAATACACCCCGCCCGTCATACCCGTCTTGTCGTCTAATCTTATGATAAAGTAGGGTTTGCCGTTTTTCGTCTCCCTCTCCGCGATATCCGTTACCGTTCCGCAGATAACCGCTTCGCCGAAGTTAAAGTCTTCGATGTACACCGCGGTGTCCCCTATTGACTTGTCGTCGATAACGACGGGGTCTTCCACCTTTATCGTTCTCATCTCGATTTTTTTCAGTTCGTGCGAGAACACTTCGTCAGAAGTAAGATCCACCGCCTCTTCGTTTTCCTTTATGACAACTTCGCCGACAAAGTCCGAGCAGAACCGTTTTTCAAGGTACGCGTTGATTCTCGTGAAAGCGTCGTTCGCCTTCATATATTCCGCGCCGTCTTTTGTCAGCCTTAAAGTGTATTTCACCGTTCCCGAAAGGTTGGTGGACATAATGTCCGTCGGACGAAGGAAAATGGATACGGACGGAAAGTTCGCGTTCATAAAGTTCAGGATCTCGTAGTTTATAAGGTCGGGAGAGGACACGATCTTTTCGACAGTAACCCGAACGGTCTTAAACACTTCGTCCGAAAAGGACAGCGCTTCCTGCCACATCTTGTTTTTAAGGTCGCCGTCCACCGCGACGTCGCAAATAAAGTTGTACGTAACCGAACGCTCTTCCCTGTTTATGTCTATGGATTTTATGCGCGCGTTTTCAAGCCGTTCGTCGAGCGCGCGTATCCGTGCGATAAACTCTTCGCCTATATCCGACAACATCTTTCAATCTCCCCGAAAAATTCTCTCTCCGCGTCCTTTTCGGAAACCTTTTTTAATATCCGTCCGTTTCTGAATATGACGCACTCTCCGTTTCCCGCTCCGGCGATGCCTAAATCGGCGTCCTTCCCTTCTCCGACGCCGTTCACCGCGCAACCCATCACCGCGATCTTTACGTCGCGATCAATGTTTTTCGTAAACTCTTCCGTTTTTTCCGCAAACTTCATACAGTCCCACATACACCTTCCGCAAGTAGGACAGGCGACGATCTTTACGCCCTTTTTTAAGCCGAGCGCGGAGAGTATTTCCCTTCCTGCGCGGACTTCTTCTTCGATCGGCGCGGAAAGGCTTACCCTTATCGTGTCGCCTATGCCTTTAAGTAAAAGCGATCCTATCCCTATGGCGTTCTTTACCGTTCCGGATAACTTCGTTCCCGCCTCCGTAACGCCCAGATGCAGTGGGTAGTCCGTTTTTTGCGCTATGTATTCGTACGCTTTGACCATAAGCGAAACGTCGGACGATTTTACGGATACGACTACGTTATTTACGCCGTATTTTTCCAAAATCGAAACTTGCTTTAACGCGCTCTCCGCGAGCGCGACTTCGGTTCTTCCGTACTTTTCTTCAAACTCTTTTTTTAAACTTCCCGCGTTCGCGCCGACGCGGACGGGAATACCCCGCTCCTTTAACGCTTCGGCAACGAAACGGACGTTTTTTTCGCCGCCTATGTTCCCGGGGTTTATTCTTATCTTATCCGCGCCCCCCTCTATGGATAAAAGCGCAAGTTTATAGTCGTAGTGTATATCCGCGACGAGCGGAAGACCGACTTCTTTTTTTATCGCGGAAAAGGAACGCGCGTCCTCTTCGTCTAAAACGGCGTAACGCAGAATATCGCAACCGAGCGACTTTAACGCCCTTGCTTCCGCCACCGCCTTTTTAACTTCTTTCGGCCGTATTACCGACATCGTCTGCACCGACACGGGTGCGCCGCCGCCTATAAATATATCGCCGACTTTGACTTTTATACTCATACGCTTTTATAATAACATAAAAAAAAATATTTGTAAAGACAAAAAAAGCACACCCGAAAGTGTGCTTTTTACCTAATACCCCGCGGCTGTTTTATACATGTAAAGTATATCGGGATAATAGTCTTCGAGATAGTAAACAAGTTTTCTCTCCGAAACGAAATCGGCGTACCTTGCGGAGTCAGTCGCCAACGTGTCGTAGTAACCCGTTATGCAGTCTATAACGTCCGAATAGTACCCCATCTCCACGAGTTCTTCTTTAGAGTACGACGTTTCACGGAGCGCTAAAAACCTTAACACCCTGTCGGCGTTCGAAAGCGAAACGCTGACGTCTAATCTCTGTTCTTTTTCGTCCTGTATTGCGTTGTACTTTTCGACTTCTTCTATTCTCTTGTTCTGCGCGTCTTTTAAGTTTAAAAACTCCGCGTTTTTCTCGGCGGTATGCACGTCCGAAAAGTAAGACGAAAGAGCGTTCAGTTCCGCGGTTGCGGAAGTTATTATCGCGTTGTACTCCGAACGCTTCGCGCTGTATTCCGAAGTATTCTTTGCAAGCGCGGTGTTCCGTTCGGTCTCTAAACTTGCTATCGCGTTTACAAGTATCGAAGAGTTAGAGTACCCTTTCTTCACCGCGTCCGCCCGTAACTTTTCTTCGCTCTCGTCGAAAGCGTCGTTTATTTTGTCCTCCGCCGCGCTCTCTTCCGAAGATATCGTAGACAGTTTGCTGTTTGCTTTAAGTATCTGCGCGGTTAACGCTTCCCTCTTGTTCGCCTTTCGCTCTTCGTTTTTTGAGAGCGTGAGCGTTTCCGCTTTTTC
>CAMPBJ010000066.1 GCA_946637575.1 uncultured Clostridia bacterium
GATACAGGACAACAGGGTAACCCGCGAAGTCCTTTTGGGCGAGACCGAAGAACTTGCGCGCCTTCGCGCTAAATACGACGCTTACCGTATGGCAGAGATGGACGCGTATATCGGGATAAGGGGCGGTAACAACGCTTTGGAAAACTCGGACGTTCCCGAGGAGAATTTGCAGATCGACAGCGTGTACTATTCGCACCCCGTCCACCACGAACTCCGCGTGAAAAAGACGAAGTGGGTGATCCTCCGTTACCCCAACGAAGGCATGGCGCAGTCCGCCGGCATGAGTACGGACGCGTTCGAGGACTTCTACTTTAAGGTCTGCAACCTCGACTATTCTAAAATGGACAGGGCGATGGACGCGTTAAAGGAAAGGCTCGACAAGGCGGATAAGGTGCATATCCTTGCCCCGAACACCGACCTTACCTTTTCTATTAAGGGTATAGGCAGCAAAAAGTGTTCGGGCGAAATGAATATCCCCGACGGCGAAATATACACCGCACCGGTCAAAAACTCCGTAAACGGCGTTATTACTTACAACACGCCGTCTATCGAGGGCGGGTTTAAGTACGAGAACGTGTCGCTCACCTTTAAGGACGGCAAGATCATAAAGGCGACCGGGAACGACGAAAAGAAGATAAACGCCATCTTCGATTCTGACGAAGGCGCAAGATACGTCGGCGAGTTCTCGTTCGGCGTGAATCCTTTCGTAACAAAGCCCATGGGCGACATTTTGTTCGACGAAAAGATCTCGGGATCTATCCACTTTACCCCCGGCGCGTGTTACGACGACTGCTACAACGGGAACGTTTCCGCGATCCACTGGGATTTGGTGCTTATCCAGACCAAAGAGTACGGCGGCGGCGAAATATGGATCGACGGCGAACTTATAAGAAAAGACGGCTATTTCGTTCCGGACGATCTTCTTCCCTTAAACCCCGAAAATTTAAAATAACCGCTTAAAATAATTGACTAAATCGCCGATTACGGCTATAATATCATAGAATTCTAAAATAAAATCATTTTTTGGAGGGCATACTAAATGTCAAAAGTAACAAAAGTTGCAATCAACGGTTTCGGCAGAATCGGCCGTCTTGCGTTCCGTCAGATGTTCGGCGCGGAAGGCTACGAAGTAGTCGCAATCAACGACTTGACCAGTCCGAAAATGCTCGCGCACCTTCTTAAATACGATACGATGCAGGGCAACTATGCAAGATCTCACGAAGTGTCTTTTAAAGACGCCGTTCTTGCGGAAGACGGAAAGACCGTCGTTACCCCCGGTTCCATCATCGTTGACGGAAAGGAAATCACCATCTACGCTAAAGCGAACGCGGCTGAACTTCCCTGGGGCGAACTTAATATCGACGTAGTTTTGGAATGCACGGGTTTCTACACTTCCAAGGCAAAGGCGCAAGCGCATATCGACGCCGGCGCAAAGAACGTCGTTATCTCCGCTCCCGCGGGCAACGACCTTCCCACTATCGTTTACAACGTAAACCACAAGACCTTGACCAAAGACGATCACATTATCTCGGCTGCGTCCTGCACCACGAACTGTCTCGCTCCTATGGCAAAGGCTCTTAACGATTACGCGCCTATCCTTTCGGGTATCATGACCACCGTCCACGCTTACACCGGCGATCAGATGATCCTCGACGGTCCGCAGAGAAAGGGCGACCTCCGTCGTTCCAGAGCGGGCGCGATGAACATCGTTCCGAACTCCACCGGCGCTGCAAAAGCGATCGGCCTCGTTATCCCCGAACTCAACGGCAAACTTATCGGCTCTGCGCAACGTGTTCCGACCGCGACCGGTTCTACCACGATCCTTGTCGCAGTAGTAAAGGGCAAGGACATCACGAAAGAAGGCATCAACGCCGCTATGAAAGCGCAAGCTACCGAATCTTTCGGCTACAATGAAGACGAGATCGTTTCTTCCGACGTCATCGGTATGAGATACGGTTCGCTCTTCGACGCGACTCAGACCATGGTAAGTAAGATCGACGACGATACCTATCAGGTTCAGGTCGTTTCTTGGTACGACAACGAGAATTCTTACACCAGCCAGATGGTAAGAACGATCAAGTACTTCTCCGAAATCAAATAAGATTTTTTAAGAGAACTAAAAAAGCCAAAAAAAAGCCACCGAAACGGTGGCTTTTTCGTTTTGCTTTTTTTCTTTTACTTTTCCCGCGGTCTAATCTTTTACGACGAGATCGACGAACTTAAAGTTCACGCAGTCCACGAGTCCGCGGTCGGTAAGCCTTAAATTCGGGATACACGCGAGCGATAAGCCCGACATCGTCATAAACGGCGAGGGGAGAGTAGAGCCCAAGTCTTTCCACGCCTGTTCCAGCCCCGCGACTTTTTTATCAGTCGTATCCAGATCTTCGTTTGACATAAGCCCCGCGATCTTTAACGGAACGAGCCCCAAGATCTTGCCGTTTTGCACGGCGACGAGACCGCCGCCGCACTCGATAAGCGTGTTTGCGGCGAGAGTCATATCCGCGTTGTTCGTGCCGACGACAAGCAGGTTATGCGCGTCGTGAGCGACGGTCTGCGCAAGCGCGCCGTTCTTTATGCCGAACCCCTGAACGAATCCCACGCCTTTGTTACCCGTCCTTTTGTGTCGCTCGAAGACGGCGACTTTCATAACGTCAAGATCTGTATCCGGTTCGATTTTTCCGTTTAGAACCGGGAGAGTAACGATATTTTCGCTCGTAATTGTCTTTCCGCCAGAAACGCCCATAGCGCGCACTTTGACTTCCTTTTCGTTTCCGTCGTAAGGAATATCGAAGTCCTTTTCGGATAGTTTATTTAAATGTATTGTATTAAGCGCGTCTTCGGGGTACTTAAACGAGTCGAAAGTAACGGTCATTTTGCCGTTTTCGGCGACGAGATCGCCGTCGATAAAGGTCTTTTCGATCTTGCAGGTTTTAGGATCGCTTATCAAAACCATATCCGCGCACTTTGACGGGGCGATAGAGCCGAGTTCGTGGTCTAAGTGGTAGCAGGTCGCGACGTTGATGGTAACCATCTGAATCGCGGTGATAAAATCGACGCCTTCTTCGATCGCGCGCTTTACGATATGATCCAAATGCCCCAAAGACTTTAAGGTGTGGGGGTGGTTATCGTCCGAAACGAGACAAGCAAAGCGCGAGTCGATCTTGTGCTTCGTTATCGCCTTGATAACTTCTTTTAAATCGTGCCAAGCCGAACCTTCGCGCACCATAACGTACATGCCGAGCCGCATTTTAGCGAGCGCGTCTTCTTCGCGCACGGACTCGTGGCAACACCTTACGCCCGAGGCTATGTAAGCGTTAAGCCCCGCGCCTGTTTCGGGCATGGAGTAATGCCCCGTAACGCAGCGGTCGGCTTTGATCGTTTCGTTAATGATACCGAGCGCGTGCGGATCGCAGGCTAAAACGCCGGGGAAGTTCATCATTTCGCCGAGAGCGGTGGACTCCTTCCATTTCATAGCGTATTCTATGTGTTCGGGGTTAATCTCCGCGCCCGTGTCCTCGAACCCGGTTACCGCGGGAACGCAGGACGGGATATTTAAGAGTTCTTTAAGCGGAGTTTTCTTCGTGTCTTCCAAAATGTACTCCACGCCTTTAAGCCCCAAAACGTTGCAGATCTCGTGCGGATCGAAGAAGACGCCGCACGTGCCGTGGGGGATAACCGCCTTTGCGTATTCGCCGGCGGAGACCATGGAAGATTCGATATGAAGGTGTCCGTCCATAAACGCGGGTGCGAGGTACATGCCCTCCGCGTCGAACACTTTGGTGTCTTTACCGATAGTAAAAAGAGCGTCGCCGACGAGGGCAATTCTACCCTTTTTGACGGCAACGCTCGTATTATCGATTATTTCACCCGTGCAGACGTTAACGAGTTTAGCGTTCTTAATGACAGTGTCGGCAGGCGTTCTGCCCATGCACACGTCGATAAGATCCTTATTACATTCCCAAAGGGGAAACTTACAGAAGTGGTTTACCATTTTGTTACCGCCTTTTTGTTTTATTTTGTTTTATTCTACTAAAAAGCGGGGGTATAAGTCAAACGAATAGATGACAAATTTTTTAAAAAATCAAAGAAACTTTGTCTCGGTAAAAGAATTCCGCTTGCAATAGTGTAAAAAGCGTGATAAAATCAGGTAAAAGGAGTAATAAAAATGACTTTGAAAGAAACTGCAAGGGCGATAACGGAAGAACTTTCGGTAAAAGCAAAACTTAAAAAAGGCGATATCTTCGTGCTTGGCTGTTCTACGAGCGAGATCGCGGGGAAAACGATCGGCACGGATTCAAACGAAAACGTCGCAAAAGAAGTGTTCGACGGGATCTACGGCGTGTTAAAGGCAAAAGGCGTGTACCTTGCCGTGCAGTGTTGCGAACACTTAAACCGCGCGATAGTTATAGAGCGTAGCGCGATAGGGAGCGCGGATACCGTCAACGTCGTTCCGCAAAAAAAGGCGGGCGGATCTATGGCGACGGTGGCTTATTCCGAGTTTAACGATCCCGTCGTGGTAGAAAAAATCCGCGCGGACGCGGGGCTCGATATCGGCGGAACGCTCATCGGAATGCACTTAAAAGAAGTCGCCGTTCCCGTGCGGTTATCGTTATCGAAACTCGGCGAGGCGAATATCGTCTGCGCAAGAACGCGACCTAAATTCATCGGCGGAGCAAGGGCGGTGTACGACCAAAACCTGCTGTAACCCCCTGTTGATAACTAATAAAAAAAATTGCGGCTCGAAACGAAATTTTTTCGTTTCGAGCCTTTTTTTAAAAGTTACGGTTTATTAAAAAGAGGAAAAAAAAGAGAAAGACTTTGCGCTTTCTCTTTTTTTTAAGGCTAACCGTTCGTGCTGCTGAAATTAAAGCAATTATTATTGCCGCTTGTGTTAAACGTCGACAGCAGCGCAAGCAGTAACAAAAGTTGAGTCGTACTGACCGTCCCGTTGTTCATAAGTAAAAACAGAAGTGCTACAAGCGTTAAATTTGAAGAATTCACCGTTTACCTCCTTTTTACAAAATCAGCCTTTTTATTATAATATGCGGGAATCATTGTCAAAATGTTCTTCTAAAAAAAAATTATAATATATGTACACTTATTGTAAAGGAGTTTTTATATGGAAGTTTTAATCGACGGAAGACTAAAAAAAATGGTGGAAAACTACGTGCCGGAAGGCGAGATTTTAGACGAACTCGTGTCCTTTTTCTCGGTCTTTTCGGACTACACGAGATTAAGGATCATTTCCGCCTTGGGTATCACCGAAATGTGCGTTTCGGACGTTTCGAATATCCTTCGGATAAATCAGACGACGGTTTCACACCAACTGCGCCTATTAAAAAACCTTAACGTCGTAAAAACGAGAAGACAGGGGAAAGTCGTCTTCTATTCTTTAAGAACAGAGGCGGTAAACGACATTTTGTTGAAAGGAGTCGAATTTTTGGGCTTTTAACCGCTTGTAAATAAGAAAAAAATCGTATATAATAGTTTTATGAGCCAGATCGACGACAAACTTAAACTTCTGCCGACTTCCCCCGGCGTGTACGTTATGCTTGACGACAAGGGGCAGATTATCTACGTCGGTAAGGCGAAAAACCTTAAAAACAGGGTAAGGCAGTATTTTTTCAATACCGAAAAGACCGAAAAGGTCGCCGCGATGGTGAAAAATATCGCCGACTTTTACTATATCATCGCCCCGAGCGAGATCGACGCTTTGTCGTTAGAAAACAACCTTATAAAGAAGAACAAGCCGAGATATAATATCCTTCTTAAAGACGACAAGACATACCCTTATATAAAGACGGACTTAAAAGAGGTTTTCCCCACTTTTAAAATAACCCGCAAAGTAAAAAAGGACGGGGCAAGGTACTTCGGGCCGTTTA
>CAMPBJ010000067.1 GCA_946637575.1 uncultured Clostridia bacterium
TGAAGGTTACAGCCGCCGCACTTTGTAAAGCACGGGCAAACCGGCTCTCTCCTAAAAGGACTTTTTTCTAAAACGCGCAAAAGTTTACCGAAAGCGATATTGCCTTTTACTTTTAATACCTTATATTCAATTTTTTCGCCATCAATGGAAAAAGGAACGAAAACGACCGTTCCGTCCTGCTTTACGATTCCTTCTCCGTTTGAGCCGATATCTACGACTTTTCCTTCCAAAATATCGTTCTTTTGCATTTTATTTAATAATTCTCTTTAAGTATCTGTCGATAAAAATCCTGTAAACAACGATAAATCTGTCGAATACAAAGTAAAACACAACTGAAAACAGCCCTATAAAAAGATAAATGTTATCCGTTATCCACTTCGGCAGATCGCTTATTGTAGCGTTCATTATGCCTACGTAATAAAAAAAAGCACCGTAGAAAAGCGCGCAACACCAAATAATACCTATGATAAAAATTATGATCTGCTTTACACCCTTATCGCGCATAATAGACGAAACGAGCGGATAAGCGCCGAAACCGAAATAACAAACGAATACGAGCGACATAAAATTAAAGCCGCTGAATAAAAACGCAAGAACGCCGCCGACTAAAAATGAAAGAAACGCTCCAAGGTACGACTTAAAGTAAATCGGAAGCAAAGACGCAATGCTGGCTAAAACAATACAGAAAATATCCGCAAGTTCAAAGTAAGCGCCGACTGTAAGAAAGATTGCGGAAAACGCCGCGCTTATCGCCGAAAGAGCGATAATTTTACTCTTCATCAGAACCTACAACACGCATTGCAAAGCATATTCATGCAGCACCACGTCGCGCAGAAAGAAAGACACGAGTTCATCGTATCCCCGCCCATCTGTCTGCCGTCTGCCGTTTGATCGCCGTAAGCATTCCCGGAGTGGAACTGTTTTTCGTTAAAAGACATCTTTTCCAAAAGCTTCGCATATGCGTTTTTATACTTTTCGTTGTCTTTATCCATTGAAAGCGCGATTTCAAGCTGCTTTTTACTTTCGTTGATCCAGTTTTTCTTGTAGAACACCACGGACTGAAGATAATGCCACTCCGCGTCACGCTCAAAAAGATTATCAAGTTCGGTTTGCGCGTCGTTTAATGCACCCGAACGGATATGCTCTTCTATCTTCGAGTAATCGGTCTTGCCCTTTTCGTTCTTTTCGGCAACGCCCTCTTTTATTTCACGATAAGCGGTTTCGATTTTCGTCAGATTTTTAGCCGCCTCGTTACCTTTTTCGCCCTCTAAAAATCTCTCTTCCGAGTATTTTCTTTTTAATCTTTCGTACGCCTTTTCCACTTCTTCCATGGAAGCGTTTTCGTTAAGTCCTAAAATTTCATAGTATTCGCGCATTTTTTACCCCCTAAAACACATTTTGTCTGCACACGAAGTCCGCTGTACAGCACGTTATCTATAAAGTCGTGGTTAAAACAGTATTTTATATTTTTACCGTTTTCATATAATTCATAAAATATCTCGCCGAAAATGTTCTCAATATCAGACAGATGTTTTTCAATAAAGAGACTTCTGTTTGCAAAATCTCCGAACGCCTTAACAAAAACGTTGTAATTTCCTTCCTTTTTATCCTTGTCGTAGTCGTCCAGCGCGTCGATAAGATACACCCATTTCCCGAGAGAGTAAGCGACCTTTTCTACACTCTCCGACGATTTATCCGCCAAAAGTTCTTTTACTATTTCGCGCATCATCGTCGCAAAAGAGTCCGAAACAATATCCACGCTCGTAGAACCTTCTTTTTCTAACTTTCTTAAAGCCTGATAAGAATTTTTTACTATTTCCCTAAGTTTCGGCTCTTTTTTTACCGCTTTTTTAAAACTCGAACTTAAAAACGACCTTTTTAAACCGCCTTTCTTCTCGTCTAACATATCGTCAGTCAGTTTGTAGTAAGCAAGAATAACGTTTAACGCGCCTATCCTTTCGGTGAGTGCGTCAACCTTTGCGATCGGTCTTTTCTTTATAGGATGAAGAATACAGTTTTCCTTATTTATCTCAAAATCGAGACCGCAAACGTTGTGTAAAAAAAGTGAAAGAAAAGTCAGGTCGTAACTTAAAGTAAGCCTTCCCTTATTACCGCAAGCCTTATTTATCCCCTTACAAAGTCCGCAATAAGTAGCCCTATAAAGAACCGTATCTTTTATAAATACGTTGGGAATATCCGCGATAACGTAGCCGAACATAATTAAACTCTTTTTCTCGGAACAAGTCCGACTTTTTTATAAACCTTGCCCAAAGTCCTGTATGCAAGCCTTTCAGCCTTGCTTGCGCCGATAGATAGCACGTCGTCAAGATAATCTTTATTCTTTAAAAGATCGTTTTTCTTTAACCTTATCGGCTCGATAACGCTCGATACCGCCTCACCGACCGCAAGTTTAAAGTCGCCGTAACCCTTGCCCGAAAACTCGTTTTCGGCTTCTTTAACGGTTTTGCCCGTAACGGCGCAGTAAATTGACAAAAGATTAGATATGCCGGGCTTGTTTTCCGGATCGAATACGACCGAGTTGTCGCTGTCGGTAACAGCGCGCTTAAATTTCTTTATGACGGTGTCTTTATCGTCGTTCATAGATATAAACGCGTTTAAATTCGCGTCGGACTTACTCATCTTTCTGTCGGGTTCGGACAAACTCATTATTCTTGCGGTGGACTTACTGATATACGCCTCCGGAACTTTAAAAGTTTCGCCGTATCTGTTGTTGAAACGGATAGCGATGTCGCGCGCAAGTTCCAAGTGCTGTTTCTGATCCGCGCCGACGGGAACGAGTTCGGTTTGATAAAGCAAAATATCCGCAGCCATAAGCACGGGATAATCCATTAAGCCCATATTGATATTGTCTTCGTGGTTTCTGCTCTTGTCCTTAAACTGCGTCATACGCGAAAGCTCTCCGGGATAAGTAATCGTATTAAGTATCCAGGAAAGTTCGGCGTGTGCGGAAACGTGCGATTGCGCAAACAAAATGGATTTTTCGGGGTCTATCCCGCACGCTAAATAGAGCGCGGTAAGTTCGTAAGTGTTCTGTCTTAAAACCGCGGGTTCTTGCTTTACCGTTAAAGTATGAAGATCCGCAAGCGCAAATATGCCGTTAAAATCGTTTTGTAAGGCAGTAAAATTTCTTAACGCCCCCAAATAGTTACCTAAAGTAAGTATTCCGCTCGGCTGTACCGCGCTGAACAGTATTTTTTTATCTTCCATTATCTCTCCGTTTCAATAAATCTTTTTACCGCGTCGTAAACCTTGTCTTTTTCTACCGTCTCGGTAAACCTTACAGTTTTATTTTTGAGTTCGGATATTCCGGACGGGATATCCGCCGCGGTTTCTTTTAAAAGCATCTCGGACGCCTTAAATGCGTCTTGGACGTTCTTTCCCGTTATCGCTTTAAGAACGCTTTGCGGGAACTTATAAAAGTTTGCGGTCGAAAGTACGACGGTGGGCTTGTTTTTATCGCCCAAATTTTCGTACACGTTCATGGCAACCGCAGTATGCGTGTCCAAAACGTACCCAAAATCGTCAAAGAATTCCTTAATTTCTTCCAAACACTCTTCTTCTTCGGTAAATCCCGCCGAAAACTCTTTTTGTATCGCCGAAAGTTCGGTTTTTGATATATCGTATTCGCCTTTTTTAGAAAGGCTCTCCATTTTCTCTCTCGTTAACTCTGCGTTTCTTCCGGTAAGTTCGAATATAAGTCTTTCTAAATTTGAAGACACCAAAATATCCATAGACGGCGAAACGGTCTTAAAAAACTCTCTGTTTTTATTGTAAGTACCGCTCTCGAAAAATTCGGTCAGAACGTTGTTCTGATTTGACGCGCAGATAAGTTTCCCGATCGGAAGTCCCATTTTTTTAGCGTAATATCCCGCAAGAATATTGCCGAAGTTCCCCGTAGGTACAACAAAATCGATCTTGTCGCCGAGTTTTATTTCTTCCGAACCGACTAAATCGAGGTACGCGGAAAAATAGTATGCGATCTGCGGGACGAGTCTTCCGAAGTTGATGGAGTTTGCGCTCGAAAGAACTATTCCCTTTTCCTTTAATTCGGCGTTTATTCTTTTATCCGAGAATATCTTTTTAACAGCGGTCTGACAGTCGTCAAAGTTGCCTTTAACACCGACGACGTTAACGTTTCCGCCTTCTTGCGTGCACATCTGACGTTTTTGCATATCAGAAACGCCGCCGGTAGGATAAAACACGCAGATCTTTATGCCGTCTGCGTCCTTAAACCCCTCTAAAGCCGCTTTCCCCGTATCTCCGCTCGTTGCAACGAGAACGAGTATTTCTTCTCTTATTCCGGACTGATCCGCGCCTTTACGAAGTAAATACGGAAGGATCGTAAGCGCAACGTCTTTAAAGGCAAGCGTCGGACCGTGGAAAAGTTCTAAAATAAATAAATTATCGTCGATCTTAACTACGGGCGCAGGCTCTTCGTCCTCGAATTTGGCGTAAGCCTTTTTACAGGCGGATAAAAGTTCGTCCTTATCGTATTCGTCAAGGTAAGAAGAAATTACAAGGGCCGCTCTCTCCGCATAGTCCATGTCAAGCATCGTTTTAAGTTTTTCGGAAAAATCGGGAAATTTTTCAGGCACGAAAAGACCGCCGTCGCTTGCAAGCCCTTCGGCGATCGCAAAAGAGGCGTTCTTTGCAATGTCTTGTCCCCTTGTACTTAAAAATCTCATTTATACTCCTAAAAAAATTAAAGTCGGAATATCTCCGACTTTAATTTTACACTATTTTATATAAAATTTCAACTAATCGACGAACTTTAATATAAATTCGGGCAAATCTTCTTTTGCGGCGCTGCAAGTTACTACAAAGTGTACGTCGTAATCTTTTTCAAGTTTTTCCATCGCCTGGAAGATGTCGACGAGTTCGCCGAGCGGTTTTTTACCGATCCTTGCGATACCGTCCAAGAATATGTACTCGTTATCCCCGTTAGCGGCAACTATACCCTTTAAGAATCCGCGAAGTCCGTCAGCATTTTGGATAGCGAATCCGGTTACGTCTAAAAATCTGATCTGATACTTTAATTCGTAAGAATACTTGCTCGTGTCGGTTATAAAGACGACGTGGCCTTTTGCCGTTTCAACAAGTTCGTTCGCGTATTCAATGATCGCTTTTGTCTTTCCAGTTCCTTTCGGTCCGTAAAATATTTTCATGTTAAATCCCCCAAGAAAGATTTATTTTATTGTATCTATATTTTATAACAAATTTAAACAAATTACAATACTTTTCTGAAAAATAATCATTCTAAAACAAAAAATTTTTTATAGAAATTCTTATCTATCGAACGGATTATGTTAACAAGTTCGTCGTCACCTAAAACGCTGCATCTTCCTTCGGCGTATTCTTTATCCACTCTCTCTTTGATTTTAGCGACGATCGGGTGTGATTTTTCGATCTTTCTGTCTCCTTCTAACTCAAAGTAATCGTTTATCCAGTAAGCGATACCCGCAAGACCGCTGGTGTTGTTGATCGAAACGTGAAGGGGACGGTTAAGGATCTTTTTCGTGTCGAATATGTTGTATATCTCTTCGTCCTTTAACAGTCCGTCGGCGTGAATACCCGCTCTCGTGGAGTTAAAGCCCCTACCGACGAACGGCGTTCTCGGCGGAACGACGTAACCGACTTCGCGCTCAAAGTAATTTGCAATGTCGGTAATTGCGGTAAGATCCATGCCGTCTTCCGTTCCGCAAAGAGAAGCGTATTCTACGACCATCGCCTCGGTCGGACAGTTGCCCGTTCTTTCTCCTATACCC
>CAMPBJ010000068.1 GCA_946637575.1 uncultured Clostridia bacterium
TTCCGCGCAGTCCATATCGTCCGAAAGATCCGCGAACGCAAGTTCCGGTTCTATCATCCAAAACTCCGCCGCGTGGCGGACGGTGTTCGAGTGTTCCGCCCTGAAAGTCGGCCCAAAAGTGTATACGTTGGAAAACGCCATAGCGAAGTTTTCAACGTCGAGCTGACCGGAGACCGTAAGATTTGCTTTCTTTCCGAAAAAGTCCTGCGAAAAGTCCGCCTTGCCGTCCACTTTCGGCACGTCGTTTAGATCGAAAGTCGTAACTTCGAACATCGCGCCCGCGCCCTCCGCGTCGCTCCCCGTGATTATAGGGGTATGTACGTAAACAAAGCCCCTGTCGTTAAAGAACTTGTGTATCGCGTAAGCCGCTTCGCTGCGGATCTTAAAGACCGCGTTAAACGTGTTCGTTCTCGGGCGCAGGTGAAGTATCGTCCTTAAATACTCTAATGAGTGCCTTTTTTTCTGCAACGGATAGTCGGGCGTTGAAGTCCCCAAAACCTCGACCGTCGCCGCGTTTATCTCGAACGGCTGGTTCCTTTCGGGCGTTAACACCACCGTGCCCGTAACTTTTAAGCACGCGCCGACGTTCTGTTTTGCGATCTCGTCGTAGTTTACGACCTTATCGCGTGCAAAAACTATCTGGCAGTTTCTAAAGTACGATCCGTCGTTTATCTCGATAAAACCGAAGGACTTGGAGTCCCTTATCGTCTTTGCCCAACCGGTTACGGTAACTTCTTTTCCGTCGAAACTTTCGGCGTTTTTAAAAATCTCTTTTAACTGTGTTCTTTTCATATCGTCGCCTCGCATAATTATACTGATATATTGTACCACATATCCCGTTCTTTTACAAGAATAAATCGCGGTTTTCTTTTCTTTTTAACGAAAAAAGAGCGGATTTCCGCTCTTTTTTTATTTTATTCCGTCTGTTATATCGACTGCTTGTAGGTCTGTCTTTTCTTTATTATTTCGGTTTCCGCGAATTTCCACTGTTGCTGTATGTTGTAGTTATGCTCAAGCATCGGATTCGACTCGATATGCTTTATCCCGTCCGCAACGACGTTTTTCATAATACTCGATATAAGTATCGCGTTGATCCCCGAATTTTTGTACTCGCTCTTTACCGCGATAAGCGCCATTTCGAGTTCTTTGGGCTTACTTATGGACTTTAACACCCCTATCCAGCCGAGCGGGAACAGTCTGCCCCTGTGCTTTATAAGCGGTTTACAGATAGACGGCAGCACGATACCGAAACCTGCGACCTTGTCGTTTTTATCCACCAGAATACTCGCGTATCTCGGATTTATTATGGTCGCGAACTGGTCTAAAACGTTCTTTTTTGCCTTGCCTTCAACCGGCGTAAACCCGTCTAAATGACCGTACGCGTCGTTAAACGTAACAAAAAACTCGTCTCCGTATTTTTTTACTACCTTTCTTATGCTCATAGTCTGCACAACGTCGGTAAGATCGTATTTTTTCTTAAGTTTTTCGGATATCGAGACTATTCTTTCGTACGGCTCCGCAGGAATCGGGAAGTTCATTTCCACCCACTTCGATTCGTCCTCGAACCCTAATTCTTTCATATGCTCGGAAAAGTACGGGTAGTAGTAGTTTGTGGCGTACGTACTTCTCTTATCGAACCCGTAAGTAAGCATACCTTCCCTGTCCGTGTCGTTAAACCCCCACGGACCGTGGAGTATCTCCATGCCGTACTCCTTCCCGAAGTCTTTTACCGCCCCGATAAGCGCCTTAAACACCTCCATATCGTCGATACAGTCGAATCTGGAAAAGCGGATATACTTCTGTCCCGAAAGTTCGTTCTCCTTGCGGTTTATAAGCCCCGCTATCCTTCCGCAAAGCTTACCGTCCTTATAACACAGGAACGCCCTGCACTCGTACGTCGCTAGGTTAAAGTTCTTTTTCGGGTTAAACGTATTGAGTTCGTCGCTTAAAAGAGACGGAACGTAATACTCGCAGTCTTTATATAATTTCGTCGGATACGTCGCAAAGCGCTTCATATCCCTTTTCGTTTTAACTTCCTTTACTTCGATCATATAAATCCTCCAAAAGTTTATTATACACCCCGTCACCGAAAAAAACAAGGGTTTTTATCAAATCCGTGATTTTTAATACCCCTTGACACCGTCTTTTAAGTATGTTAATATATTCTCGTATGAAAAAACGTATCGTTTTAGTATCGGTCGCACTATTTTTACTTTCCCTGTTTTCCTTCGCTTTTGCGTGCGCACCGCATCAACATAATTACACTTTTGTCGTAACGAAAGATCCCACCTGCACCGAAAAGGGGGTTCTTACTTTTACGTGCGACTGCGGTGATTCCTATACCGAAGAAACCGAAGCCTTGGGGCATAACTATTCGGGAGTTTTAACCCTGCCGACCTGTACGGAAAAGGGTTTTACGACCTACACCTGTTCGCGCTGTAACGATACTTACGTTGCGGACGAAACGGAAACCGTTCCGCACGATTACGTAGGCAAGGTAACCCGCGATCCGACGCACACAGAAAAAGGCGAAAAGACGTTCGTATGTTCGGTATGCAACGACACGTATACCGAAGAAATAGACGTTATCCCTTACGCCGACGCGCAATATAAGGTGCAGTACTTTGTGGAAAATATCGAAGACGAAGGGTATCACCTTAAAGATACGGAAATTCTCGTCGCCAAAGAAGAGAGCGAAGTTTTTGCGGAAATTAAACGGTTCGAGCATTACTCCCCCGTGACCGAATCCGTAAACGGCGTGGTAAAGGCGGACGGAAGTCTCGTTTTGAACGTTTACTACAAACTCGAACGGCATTTATTGAGAATCGTTCCCGACTCGCACACCGCCGCGTCGCTCCCCATAGAGTACGACGGGACGTTTAAGTACGGTTTTACCACGGCGTCGATCGTCGCAAGTTTTACGGGCAAAACGGGTTACGAGTGGCAAGGGTGGATAAAAAACGGCGAGTTTTTATCGAGCGAATACTCCTTATCGCCGTTTGTCCTTACCGAAGACACAGAAATAATCGCCAAAACGATCAAACCCGAAATGGAGATCTTCGATTTTACGGTAAACGGCGAAGAGTGTAAAATAGTTAAATTGCTCGATAACGCCGTAGAGAAAGTCGTTATCCCGGATTACGTTACGGAGATAGGAAACGAAGCGTTCGCGTTTTGCGAAAACTTAAAGAGCGTTAAGATAGGCGGCAAAGTCAGATCGATAGGCAACTCCGCGTTCCAGTACTGCAAGGGGCTTACCGAACTTACAGTTCCGAACAACGTTTCGTTTATAGGCGATACGGCGTTCGCATATTGCGACGGCTTGAAAAGCATCATCCTTCCCGAAGGGCTGTCGGAGATAAATCCGTACACGTTTACCGAATGTCGCGCCCTTACGAGAGTGGTTTTCCCGTCTACGCTTAAAAAAATAGGCGACTCCGCGTTTTATTACTGCACCCGTCTTGCGAGGATCGTCCTTCCCGACGGACTGGAATACGTTATGAGCAGCGCCTTCCGCGAGTGCTCGGGACTTGTCGGCGTTACGCTCGGAAAGAGCCTTAAAAGTATCGGCGGCAGCGCGTTTAACAACTGCTATAAACTTGTTGAAGTTATAAACGACAGCGCGTTAAATATCGTAAAGGGCGCAAGTTCTTACGGATATATCGGCTACTACGCAAAAGCGGTGCATAAGGGCGACAGCGTTTTAGAAGAAAAAGACGACTTTATCTTCTTTAAAAACGGATCTTCCTACTATGTTATGGGCTACACGGGGCATGAAAAAGAGTTAACCGTTCCCGAAAGAATAAACGGCGAAACGTTCGACGTGTACGACTACGCGTTCAACAGGCTCGAAGACGTGGAGAGTATTACCCTGCCCGAAGGCGTAAAAAAGATCGGCGCGTCCGCGTTTGAGTTCTGCAAAAGTCTTACAACCCTTTCCCTGCCGACTACGGTAAACGGCGTAGGCAAAGAAGCGTTCAATAACTGTAAAATCGAAAACCTTAAAGTCCCCACCGTTGCGATCCCGTACGTATCGCAGAACTTTTTAAGATCGGTTACGGTCTCGGGCGGAAGCGAAATACCCGAAAACGCGTTTACGAACGCGTTGCTTTTGGAGAGCGTTACCATATCTTCTTCGGTCGAAAGGATAGGACGTTCGGCATTTTCGGGACTAAAAAACGTGCTTACCTATACCGTGGACGAGAGTAGCGAATTCTTTACGGCGATAGACGGAAACCTTTACTCAAAGGATCTTACCGAATTTTACCGCTACGCCGTTGGTAAAACCGACGAAGAGTTCGCGCTTTTAAGTTCGGTAAAAACGATAAAGGAACACGCCTTCGACGGCTCTGCGGTAACCGTGCTTTATAACGGCGACAGCGAATTAGACACCATAGAAGACTACGCTTTTTCGGGTTATAACGGTAAAATCGTTACGATACCGGATAGTGTAGAGAGTATGACTTCGACCGCGTTTTATAACTGCACTTCAGTCGAAAACGCAACTCTTCCCACCCGTTTTATCGGCGCGATACCGAAGGTGAATTTAAGGACGGTAAAACTCAGTTCCGGAACGGATATACCGCAAAAAGCGTTCTACGGGTGCGGTTTACTTGAACACGTGTACCTCTGCGAATCGCTGCTTACGGTCGGTAAAGACGCGTTCTCGGAATGCCCGAAACTAAATTATAATCACTTTGAAAACGCAACGTATTTAGGCAGCGAAGACAACCCGTTTATCCTTCTTTTTAAAGCAGATTCGCTTAACTTAACTGCCTGTGATATACACGCCGACACGAAGATAATAGGCAGGGAGGCGTTCAAGTCCTGTTCGTCGTTAGAAGAGATAGAGATCCCTTACGGAGTAAGGTCCATCGGTCTTTCGGCGTTCCAGAATTGCTCCGCCCTATCTAACATCGTTATCCCTGACAGCGTGGTTATAATCGAGCAAAACGCGTTTAATATGTGTACGGGTATAAAAACGGTAAGCGTTGGAAACGGAGTTACCGCGATCGGTAGGATGGCTTTCGCAAACTGCGAAGCGTTGTCTTCCGTCTATCTCCCGTCGTCGATAGAAAAACTTGACTCAAGGATTTTTTACAACTGTAAGAACCTGAATAGAGTTTACTTCGACGGCGACGCTGACGCGTGGCAGAAGATACAAAAGCACAACGAGTGGAGATTTGGCGCAAAGTTCACGCTCGTTTTAAAGAACGGGGATGAAATACATAACTACGAAAGTTAAAACCGTATAATAAAAACACGCCGTGCGAAATCGCACGGCGTATTTTTATTTTTGAAGTTTTCTTACCGCGACGGGCGGCTTTTCGTCTTTTAATGCCATAACGTACTGCCCGTATTCCTCGTCGGTGAGTTTTTTTATTTTCGTTTTCTTCTTTTTCGACATATCGTATCTCCTTTTGTTACGGATACGACTATTATCGTCAATCGGCGGAAAAATATTCCTATATGATCTTATTTTTCTTCGTTCCCTTTATCTTACCGTAGTCTTTATCTTGCGTAAAGTCGCGCTCTTTTTTGTACTCGCCGCCGAGCGATTCTATCGCGAACCGTAGTTCGACAAAGTCGGCGTATCTTATCTTTTCGTTTTCTATTGCAGTCAA
>CAMPBJ010000069.1 GCA_946637575.1 uncultured Clostridia bacterium
CCTGTTGTCCTGTATCTCGACGAAGGGAAGCCCCCCGACCGCGTACACTTCTTTTATAATGGCGTTCACGAGCATATAGTCCACGCCCTTCGCCTCGATAAGTATCTTTTCGCCTTTTTTAAGTTTGCACGAATAGTTCACAAGATTTTTCGCTAATAATTTTATTCTCTCGTCTGTCATAAAAAATCTCCTCTTTTTTTTCTATTTTATCACACTTGCAAAAAAAATATAAACGATTTTTACGGGGAAAGGTCGGTTTTTAAACATTTTTATATAACTTTCCTTATTTTTATTTGCCTAAACGCCAAAAAAAAGATATAATGAAACGGAAAACGGCAAAAAGCCGAACGGAGAATATTTATTTTAAGGAGATATAGAAAATGCCATTAGTAAACTCACTTAAGATGTTCGAACAGGCTTACAAGAACGGATACGCTATCGGCGCGTTCAACGTAAACAACATGGAGATCGTGCAAGGTATCACCGAGGCGTGCAAAGAAGAAAACGCACCGGTAATTTTGCAGGTCAGCAAGGGTGCGCGCGCTTA
Organism: uncultured Clostridia bacterium; assembly: GCA_946637575.1. Taxonomy (GTDB): domain Bacteria; phylum Bacillota; class Clostridia; order Christensenellales; family Borkfalkiaceae; genus UBA1259. The sequence continues at coordinate 548 of CAMPBJ010000069.1, forward strand.
CGCAAACCACACCTATCTTGTTAAACTCGTTGAAGCGGCGGTTATCGAATGCCCGAACATCCCGATCGTTTTGCATTTGGACCACGGTCCGGATTTTGAGACGTGCAAGGCTTGTATCGACGGCGGATTTACTTCCGTTATGATCGACGGTTCCGCTCTTCCTTTTGAAGAGAACATCGCGGTAACGAAAAAGGTCGTTGAATACGCGCACGCGCACAAGCCCTACGTTACGGTAGAAGGCGAACTCGGAACGCTTGCCGGGATCGAAGACGAAGTATCCCACGCGGTAGGATCTTACACCCGCCCCGAAGAAGTCGAAGAATTCGTTCGTCGTACCGGCGTTGACTCGCTCGCGATCGCGATCGGAACTTCGCACGGCGCGTATAAGTTTAAACCCGAACAATGCACCAGAAACGCGGACGGCGTTTTAGTTCCCCCGCCCCTTAGATTCGATATATTGAAAGAAGTTGCCAAACGTCTTCCGAACTTCCCGATAGTTTTGCACGGATCTTCTTCCGTTCCGCAGAACTACGTTGCGATGGTCAACGCGCACGGCGGCAAGATGCCGGACGCTGTCGGCGTTCCCGAAGAACAACTCCGCGAGGCGGCTAAACTCCCCGTATGCAAGATCAATATCGACTCCGACTTAAGACTTGCCATGACCGGCACGATAAGAGAGTTCTTTGACGAGCATCCCGAAAAGTTCGACCCCCGCGAATACCTTAAACCCGCGAGAGCGAACATAAAAGAACTCGTTCGCCATAAACTTCGCGACGTTTTGGGTTGCGCAGGCAAAGCCGACGAGTGCAGATAAATTTTTGACTTAACAAGAAAGCCACCTTTAGGTGGCTTTTTTTAGTGGGCGGGTTTAAAAAAACTTTTCGGTTAAGAAAACTCCGAACGGAAAAATTTCCGTTCGGAGTCAAAAAATGTTTTTTTAGTTATCAACAACTCTAATACTTAACGCTATATAGAATATCTTCGTAGTTCGGGAAGGTTATGAAGGTCTTTCCGATGATAAGTTCCATTTCGTCCGCAACGGCGCGTACTTCTTTCATATCTTTTAAAAGGACTTCTTTACAGTACACCGACTTTTCAAGGTTGCCTATTTTTCGGTTGAACCCTTCCGCGTCCTTATTTAGCACGTCGAGTTTTTTGGAGTAGTCGGAAGAAAGGCAAGCAAGCTTTTTTAATAGTTCTTCTTCAAGTCTTGTGGGAAGGTCTCCGTGCGCTTTCTTTTTCTCGAGCTCCGTGAGAACGAAGTTCTGGTAGCCTATTACCGCCGGCGTTATCTCGCGGTTCGCTATGTCGATCGCGGTCAGCGCCTCTATATGAACGATATTCGCGTAGTTTTCCAAAAGTATCTCTTTTCTGGATATTATCTCGCTTTTAGACAAGACCTTCTGCCTCTCGAACATAGAAACGTTCTTTTCCGAATCGTAGAGTGGCAGCGCGTCCACCGTCGTTTCAAGATTAAGCAGCCCGCGTTTTTTGGCTTCTTTCTTCCACTCGTCCGAATAACTGTTGCCGGAATAGATCACGCGCTTGTGGTTTTTCAGCGTTTCCTTTATCAAAAGCGACAGTTCGGAGTTAAAGTCCTTCGCCTTTTCAAGCCTGTCCGCAAAACCTGACAGTTCGTCCGCAACTATGGTGTTTAAAACGAACACGGGGCAGGCGATATTTGAAGACGAGCCGACCATACGGAACTCGAACTTGTTCCCCGTAAAAGCAAACGGCGAAGTCCTGTTCCTGTCCGTCGAATCCACCGGGATCGGCGGAAGTGCGGAAACGCCCACTTTTAAGTCGCCTTTTTCCTTTTTGTTGTACGGCGCTCCCTCTTCTATCGCGGAAAGCACGCCGTCAAGTTCCTCGCCTAAATATATGGATATGATCGCGGGCGGGGCTTCCTTTTCGCCGAGTCTGTGGTCGTTCCCCGCGCTCGCAACGGAAATGCGGAGCATGTCCGCATACTCGTCCACGCCTTTTATTACCGCAGTCAAAAACAGTAAAAACTGCGCGTTCGTCGTCGGAGTTTTGCCCGGCTCTAAAAGGTTCTCCCCCTCGTCGGTCATAAGCGACCAGTTGATATGCTTGCCGCTGCCGTTCACTTTTTCAAACGGCTTTTCGGATAAAAGACAAACAAGCCCGTGGCGATTCGCAACGTTCTGCATTATCTCCATCGTAAGTTGGTTCTGATCGGTCGCAAGGTTCGCGGAAGTAAAGATCGGCGCAAGTTCGTGTTGTGCGGGCGCAGCCTCGTTGTGTTTCGTCTTCGCAAGCACGCCGAGTCGCCACAATTCTTCGTCTAAATCCTTCATGTAGTCGGAAACCGCCGTCTTTATCGCGCCGTAATAGTGATCGTCAAGTTCCTGTCCCTTCGACGGTCTTGCCCCGAACAGCGTTCTACCGCAATGTATTAAATCAAGCCTTTTTTCGTACACGCTCTTGTCGATCAAAAAATATTCCTGTTCCGCGCCGACCATCGCCGTAACCTTTTTCGCGGTCTTGTTGCCGAATAGTTTTAAGATACGGAGCGATTCTCTGTTGATCGCGTCGGACGAACGAAGGAGCGGAGTTTTCTTATCGAGCGCCTCTCCGCCGTAAGAACAGAACGCCGTCGGAATATACAGACTGCCGTCTTTCACGAACGCGTACGACGTGGGATCCCACGCCGTGTATCCGCGCGCCTCGAACGTGGACCTGAGCCCGCCCGACGGCAGACTCGACGCGTCCGACTCGCCCTTTACGAGCGATTTAAAAGAAAAGTCCATTATCACCCTGTCGCCGCCTACGGGGGAAATAAACCCGTCGTGCTTTTCGGCGGTTATCCCCGTCATCGGCTGAAACCAGTGCGTAAAGTGAGTCGCTCCCTTTTCTATCGCCCAGTCTTTCATGGCGTTAGCGACTTTTTCCGCCGTCGCCGCGGAAAGCGTTTCCTTTCCGTCGCGCACGCGACAAACCGCAAGATAAGTTTCCTTATCCAGCCTCTCTTTCATCACTTTATCGCTGAATACCATTTCGCCGAATATCTCGGGTACGCGAACTGCCATACGTCTCTCCGCTTTTGTTTCTTTTTCGTAGATTTTACCACGCAAAACCCTTATTGTCAATTATTTGCGTGGTTTTTGCCGCGACTTAAACAAAAAGCGACGCTTATTTATTGTATAAGTAAAAAAATTATTCGCGTTTTTTTTAGATATTTGACAACGAGCCGACGGGATAATATAATATAATCAAATTAAAATGAAAGGAGTACACTATGCAAACCGACGTTCGTCCCGAAAGTATGAAAAGGATTACCACCCCCGCGCTTGCCAAAGCGTTTATCGAAGAAAAGGTGAAAGAGATAAAATCGCAGGTTGGCGACAAGAAAGTTCTTCTCGCTCTCTCCGGCGGCGTTGACTCTTCGGTGGTTGCGGCGCTTTTAATAAAGGCGATAGGGCAAAACCTCGTCTGCGTTCACGTTAACCACGGTCTTCTTCGCAAAGGCGAGCCCGAACAGGTCATAAAAGTGTTTAAGGACGGCTTTAACGCCAACCTTATCTACGTCGACGCGACGGACAGGTTTTTAGATAAGCTTGCCGGCGTTTCGGACCCCGAACAGAAAAGAAAGGTCATCGGCGCGGAGTTTATCCGCGTGTTCGAGGAAGAGGCAAGAAAACTTTCGGGTATAGAATTCTTGGCACAGGGTACAATTTATCCCGATATAGTCGAAAGTAAAGGCGTAAAGGCGCACCACAACGTCGGCGGTCTTCCCGAAGACCTTAAATTCGGGCTTGTCGAACCCGTCAAACTTTTATATAAAGACGAAGTGAGAGTCGTCGGAAAGGAATTAGGGCTTCCGGACAATATGGTGTTCCGTCAACCCTTCCCCGGCCCCGGTCTCGGAGTAAGATGCCTCGGCGCGATCACTCGCGACAGGCTCGCCGCTCTCCGTGAGGCGGACGCGATCCTTCGTGAAGAGTTTGAAAAAGCGGGTCTTCGCGGTAAGGTCTGGCAGTATTTTGCGATAGTCCCCGATTTTAAGTCCACGGGTATCGAGAACGGAAAGAGAACGTTTAAGTGGCCGGTAATTCTACGCGCCGTTAACTCGATCGACGCGACCAGCGCGTCGGTTGAAAACGTGCCCTTCGAGTTGATGCAGAAAATCACGAACAGGATCCTTTCCGAAGTCGACGGCGTCAACAGGGTTTTGTACGACTTCTCGCCGAAACCTATCGCTACTATCGAGTGGGAGTAAAAATGGGATATAAAATATTAAGAAAAAAACCGCTTAACGAAAACGTTACGCTTATGGACGTTTACGCTCCGCTTGTCGCTAAAAAGGCAGAGCCGGGGCAGTTTATTATTCTCCGCGTGGACGAGGACGGCGAACGTATTCCGCTTACCGTCGCGGACTACGACAGGGAAAACGGGAAAGTTACGATCATCTTTCAGATAGTCGGCGAAACCACGTTTAAGTTGAATAAATTAGAAGAGGGCGACGAGATCTGCGATTTCGTAGGTCCTTTGGGTAAAGCCACCGAAGTGGACGGATTAAAGAAAGTCGCCATCATCGGCGGCGGCGTGGGATCGGCTATCGCCTACCCCGTCGCTAAAAAATTGCACGAAAAGGGCGCGGAAGTCGTTACCATCGCGGGTTTCCGCAACAAAGATCTCGTTATTTTAGAAGACGAATTCGCCGCCGTTTCTGATAAGTTTATCAAAATGAGCGACGACGGATCTTGGGGCGAAAAGGGACTGGTTACCGACGCGCTTAAAAAACTCATCGAAAACGGCGAAAAGTTCGACGAAGTGATCGCGATAGGGCCGCTAATTATGATGAAGTTCGTCTGCCTTACGACAAAGCCTTACGGCATAAAAACCGTAGTTTCCTTAAACCCCATTATGATCGACGGCACGGGTATGTGCGGCGGTTGCAGAGTTACGGTCGGCGGCAAGACGAAGTTCGCCTGCGTCGACGGGCCGGATTTCGACGGGCATCTCGTCGATTTCGACGAGGCGTTAAAACGC
>CAMPBJ010000070.1 GCA_946637575.1 uncultured Clostridia bacterium
TACGGAGTTTCTTTTCCTTCATCTCTACTTCGGTAGCCGCGCCGACGTTGATCACAGCGACGCCGCCAGCAAGTTTCGCAAGACGTTCCTGCAATTTTTCTCTGTCGTAGTCCGAAGTCGTTTCGGCGATCTGCGCTTTAATCGCGTTCTTTCTCGCCTCGATCTCCTTGGGATCGCCCGCGCCGTTAATGATCGTCGTGTTGTCTTTATCGACTTTCACCGTTCCGGCACGTCCTAACATATCCATCGTTACGTCTTTAAATTCGTAACCTAAATCAGAAGAAATTACCGTACCGCCGGTTAAGATCGCGATATCTTCGAGCATCGCCTTTCTTCTGTCGCCGAATCCGGGGGCTTTGACCGCAACGCAGTTAAAGACGCCCTTTAATTTGTTGACGACGAGTGCCGCGAGTGCGTCGCCCTCGACTTCTTCCGCGATAATGAGAAGGCGCATACCCTGTTGCGCGATCGGTTCGATAACGGGAAGGATCTCTTGTATAGACGAGATCTTCTTGTCTGTGATAAGGATCACGGGGCTCTCTAACACCGCTTCCATCTTATCCGTGTTCGTTACCATGTACGCGGAAGCATATCCCCTGTCGAACTGCATGCCTTCGACGGTGGTAAGTTCGGTCTTCATGGTCTTGCTCTCTTCGATGGTGATCACGCCGTCTTTACCGACCTTTTCCATTGCCTCGGAGATAAGTTCGCCGACCGTTTCGTCGCCTGCGGATATGCTTGCGACCTGCGATATGGAGTTTTTGTCCTTTATGGGCTTACTGATCTTCTTTAATTCTTCGACCGCGACGTCGACCGCACCCTTTATTCCTTTTTTAAGAATAACAGGGTTCGCGCCGGCGGCGACGTTCTTTAAGCCTTCGTTGATCATCGCCTGCGCTAGGATCACCGCCGTCGTCGTACCGTCGCCCGCAACGTCGTTGGTTTTCGTCGAAACTTCTTTTACAAGCCCCGCGCCCATATTCTCGAACGCGTCTTCAAGTTCAATTTCCTTTGCGATCGTAACGCCGTCGTTGGTTATCAAAGGCGCGCCGTACTTTCTGTCAAGCACTACGTTTCTGCCCTTCGGCCCTAACGTGATCTTTACCGTGTCCGCTAACGTATCTACTCCGCGAAGAAGCGCCTTTCTTGCCTCTTCGCCGTGTTTTAATTGTTTTGCCATATCTACTCTCCTTATATTATTCGACTATCGCCAAGATGTCGCTCTGGCGTATTATCGTAAGTTCCTTTCCGTCAACTTTAAACTCGCTGCCCGCGTACTTTGAATAAAGCACGGTGTCGCCTTCCTTTACCTGCATAACGATCTCTTTTCCGTCGATAACTCCGCCGGGACCTACCGCAACGATTTTAGCCATCTGCTGCTTTTCCTGCGCGGCGGACGGAAGTATAAATCCGCTCTTCGTCTTCTCTTCCGTTTCAAGACTTTCTACAACTACTTTGTCGAATAAAGGTCTTACTTTCATTTTTATTTCTGCCTCCTATAATTAGCACTCTTTTTATCCAAGTGCTAACTCCATTATACACCGCAGGTTTTATTTGTCAAACGTTTGTGACGGTTTTTATAAAAAAATTCCGCTTATTTTGTAAAGCGGAATTCTTTAGAGTATTATTTTCGGTGAGTTTTCACACCGTGAAAACGTTATCGGAGTTTTTCTTCGGTTCGCTCGTAACGTTCACGCCCAAAGCCTTAAACGTCTTTCTGTCTACGTGGGATAAAATAACGGACGAGTGAAGTTCGGAATCTTTAAGGAGCGGAAGTTTGTCCACCGCAAGTTTCGCTATGGGGTTGGTTACCGCGCAGACCGCAAGGCACAAAAGCACTTCGTCGGTATGCAGTCTCGGGTTTACGCTACCCATATTGTTTACTTTAAGTTTCTGTATCGGCTCTATTACCGCGGAAGATATTAAATCGATCGAATCGTCGATGTCCGCTAAAACTTTAAGCGCGTTTATTAAGGTGGACGCCGCAGCCCCGAAGAGCGCACCCGTCTTTCCGGTAACTATCTTGCCGTTGGGAAGTTCTATCGCGCAGCACGGAACTCCGGTTACGAGTTCTTTTTCCAACGCTTTGCTGACGACCTTTCTGTCGTTGATCGTGATATTGAGCTTCTGCATGAGTATCTCGATCTTAGAGAGTATGTCTTTGCCGAAAAGTCCTTTTCTCACGTCGAGTTCGGCGTTGTAGTAACGGCGGATTATTTCCTGTTTGCTCGCGTATCTACAAACCTCGTCGTCCACTATCGCGTAGCCTGCCATATTCACGCCCATATCCGTCGGGGATTTATACGGGCATTCACCCATAACCCGAGTAAGCGTTGCCGAAAGCACGGGGAAAATATCCACGTCTCTGTTGTAGTTTACCGCCATTTCTCCGTACGCTTCCAAATGGAAGGGGTCTATCATATTCACGTCGTTTAGGTCAGCGGTCGCCGCCTCGTACGCCACGTTTACGGGGTGATTTAAGGGAAGGTTCCAGACGGGGAAGGTCTCGTACTTTGCGTATCCCGCCCTTACTCCGCGTTTATACTCGTGGTAAAGTTGCGAAAGGCAGGTCGCCATCTTCCCGCTTCCGGGACCGGGCGCGGTAACGACGACCAAAGGACGAGTCGTAACGACGTACTCGTTCTTGCCGAACCCTTCGTCCGAAACTATTTTCTCTACGTCCGAAGGATAACCTTCTATCGTATAGTGACGGTAGACCTTTATGCCGAGCATTTCAAGGCGTTTTTGGAAAGCGACGACGGGCGGTTGCTCGTTAAAGCGCGTTATAACGACGCTTCCGACGAAAAACCCTTTGCTCTTAAACACGTCGATAAGCCTTAAAACTTCCGCGTCGTAGGTTATGCCCAAATCGTTTCTGTACTTATTCTTTTCGATGTCGTTCGCGCTTATCGCGACTAATATTTCAGCCTTGTCTTTAAGTTGCGAAAGCATCTTTATCTTACTGTCGGGTAAAAATCCGGGCAGAACTCTGGACGCGTGAAAGTCGTCGAACAGTTTTCCGCCGAACTCCAAGTAAAGTTTGTTGTCGAATCTCGACACGCGCTCTAATATCTTTGCCGACTGTAACTCTAAGTATTTTTCGTTGTCAAATCCCGCCTTCATTTGTTTATTCTCCTTCGATCACACCCGCAGTCTTTAATTTGTCTATAAAAGTTTTTACGTTTTCTCTCGCCTTTTCTTCGCCGACTTCGTAAGTATCGGTTAAAAAATTAACGAGTTCGTCTTCCGTCGCGCCCTTTTCGAGCCTTTCCCAAAGTTTTGCCGCCGTCTCGTTTAAGTTGATCATGCCGTTAAACTCGCTCGCGCGTTTTCCGACCGCTACGACGACGTAAGTTCCCGCAACTTCCTTTACTAAGTATCCGCTTTTTATTTTCATATTTTATCCCCCGTCATCGTGTTAAACGAAAGTTTTGCCGCGTCCTCTGATATATTGCATTTTAGTTCGTAGAGTTTCACGGATTTAAGAAGTCCGTCTAAAAAAGAAAAAAACTTCTCGTTCCCATCTCTGTCTTCGGGACGGTAACACTGAATAAAGAAGGTCGGCAGAAACTCTTTTACCGAAACTTCCCTGATCTCGTTTTCCTTTGCCTGAACGATTTTACATACCGCTTTCAACGGCACGCCTTTTATCCCGCCGAGCCTGTGCTTTCCCTTCCACGGTGTTCCGTAGACTATCGGCACGCCGTCCACTATTCTTACTATCGGCTTGTCGTCGTTTACCATTTTGACTCTGTCGCCCAAAAGTTCGCGCCAAAGTCTTGCGTGCGTGGACTTTCCCGTTCCGCTGCGGGCGGTAAAGGCGTACCCCTCGCCCTTGTACTCTATAACGCTTCCGTGAAAGAGTGTGCCGTTCTTTTTATCGAGGATATAACCGCACACCGCTCTTTCGAAGAAAATATCTTCGACGTAAGGATCGGGGACTTTCTCGGAAAAACCGAAAAGTTCGCGCTCTTTTTTAAGCGCTTCCGCCGTGGATTCCACGGTAAACTCCGCCGCCGCGTTATCGGCCGCAGAAAACTCCGCGTAGTTTTTCTTACAATAATCAAAAAGCGGTTTTAACTCGAAGGTCGTTCCCGCTATCTCATACTTTCCCATTTCGCCTCGCCGAACATTAAAAACATTTTTATTTTAACAAACGCGCGAAAGTTTGTCAATAAAAATTGATTTTTACATCTATTTTATATTATAATACCGAATATAAGAGTGATTTTATGAAAAAGATAATGAGAAAAACTTTATCGTTTATTTTCGCGCTTTTGCTGGTTTTGTCGGGAACGTCGCTTTTTTCTTGCGAAAAATACTATTACGTTACCTTTAGCGCCGTACTTTTCGACGCGAACTTGTCCGTCGTAACAACCGATAGAAAGTTGGACGGCGAAGTTATAGATAAAATAGACGAGATCGTCTATTCGCTCTCCAAAGAGTTTTCGCTAAAAGGAAACGGCTTTTTATCCCGCTTTAACTCCGCCGAAGTCGGAGAAAGTATAGCCCTTCCGCCCATCGCGAAGGAACTTTTGGAACGAATCTTTTTTGCGGCGGACGTTTCGGATAAGTTTAACCCGACAGTTCTGCCGTTTCTAAAACTCTGGCACTTTACCGAGGACACAGCGGTTAAAAACGAGGACTTTATACCCCCGACGATAGAGGAGATAGACGGCGTTAAGTCAACTTATTCTTTTAACCCGTCCGCCGTCAAGATAAGCGAGGACGGGGCTTACGCCGTGAAAACCGAAAACGTAAACTTTGAAGTCGGCGCGATCGTGAAAGGCTTTGCCACAGACCTTATCTACTCCGTCTTAAAAACCGCCGGAATAAATTCGGGGTACGTTAACTTCGGCGACAGCAGTATCGCGTTTTTAGACTCGCACACTATGTCGGTTACCCACCCCGAAAACACGAGGGAAAAAATCCTGAAAGTCGGTCTTTCAAAAAACGCTTTCGTTTCGACGAGCGGAACTTACCGTACGTACTATGAAAAAGACGGCGTGAAATACTCGCATATAATCGACGCGGAGACGGGCAGTCCAACGGAAAGCGGCGCACTCTCCGCCGTCGTTATCTCGGATAAAGGGTATTTTTCCGACGCGATGTCCACCGCGTTTATGCTTTTATCCGTTGACCAGGCGAAAACGCTTATAAAAAAGATGAGCGGCGACTCTTCTTTCGGCGACTTTGCCGTTTTCGTTATCTATAATAAGGACGGCGAAAAGATTATTTTAACAAACAAAAAGCAGGGTGATTTTACCCTGCTCGATAGTTCGTATACCGTAGTTAATCCGGATTAGAAAGTAACCCGTATATCCTTTTCCCGACCGTTTCTCTGTCGAAATCCTTTTCGTCGAAGACCGCTTCGCCGTTTTTTATTACGATTATTCTGTCGGAAAAGTAAGTCGCTTCCAAAATATCGTGAGTTATAAATATCACGGTATTTTTTTTATTCTTATTCTCTTCCCTTATATACTCCATAAACTTGTTTTTAGACGCTATATCGACCGAAGAAAACGGCTCATCTAAAATAAGAAGAGGCG
>CAMPBJ010000071.1 GCA_946637575.1 uncultured Clostridia bacterium
TAAAAAGTAGTAAGACTTTACCAAAAACACCGCGACGATGTACGCGATCGACAAGAGTATCTTGACCGCGGGGTTTAATTTATGCACGACCGAAAAGGACGGGTAGTACTGTCCGAAAGAAACTTCTCTCATCTTTCACCCCCGAACTTTTCCTTTACCGCGGAAACGAACTCCGCTACCGTCGTTCCGCTCTCTACATCTATTCCGCGCTCTTTTAATCGCTTTATTAAATATTCCGTAACCGGCAGATCGAGTCCGCACCCGTAAATCGCCTTTTCGTCCGAAAAGACTTCCTTCGGCGTTCCGGATTTTACTATTTTTCCGCCCTTAAACACCGCGACTTTGTTGCAGTATTCCGCAACGAGATCCATATCGTGCGAAACGATAATGATCGTCTTAACGAAGTCCGCGTGCAGTTTTTTAAGAAGATTTAAAAAGTCCGCTTTCCCCTCGGGATCTAAACCCGCCGCCGGCTCGTCAAGAACCAAAACTTCGGGACGGGGCGCGATAACGCCCGCGATCGCGACTCTCCGCTTTTGCCCGCCGGAGAGTTCGAAGGGGGATTTTTCGGCTATTTTTTCGTAGTCTAACCCCACCGTCTCTATCGCGGTCTTTACGATACTTTCTATCTCGCTTTCGCTTTTTTCGGGGTAAAAGTTCTTAACGCCGAAAGAAACGTCCGCCTTTACGGTCTCCGCAAAGAGTTGATGCTCGGGGTACTGGAATACCATGCCCACCTTTGAGCGAAGGGCTTTATAGTCCGTTTTTTTGTCGCCGAGATCGTATTCGCCGATCTTTATTCTTCCGCGACCGTCAGACGCTTTAAGCAGCCCGTTTAGGTGCTGGACGAAAGTTGACTTTCCGCTACCCGTCTGCCCGATTATGCCGAAAAAGTCGCCTTCTTCTATCGTAAGCGACACGCCGTCCACCGCGTATTTTTTGTTTTTTTCACGTTTTCCCGCGTAGGAAAAGTACAGATTTTCTACTTCGATCCGCATAATGCCTCCGCGAGTTCTTCTTTTGTGAGTATCCCGTCTTTTAAGGGTACGCCCGCCTTTTTGAGTTCGTCCGCGATAATTGCGGGAAGGGGGAGCGTCAGCCCGTGCTTTTCGACGGTGGTTCTGTCCGAAAAAATCGCTTTGGGGCTGCCCTCCGCCGCAATTTTACCGTTGTCTAACACAATAACCCTGTCCGCGCCGAGCGTTTCTTCCATGTAGTGCGTTATGGCGATCACCGTAACGCCCTGTTCTTTGTTTAACTTTTCGACGGTCGCAAGCACTTCGGCTCTGCCGACGGGGTCTAACATCGAGGTCGATTCGTCGAGAATTAAAATCTCGGGCTTTAAGGCAAGCACGCCCGCTATCGCAATTCTCTGTTTCTGCCCGCCCGAAAGTCTTTCGGGAGAAGCGTTTTTAAACTCTTCCATGCCTACGGTCTTTAACGCGAAGTCGATCCTTTCCTTTATCTCTTCTCTTTTGACTCCGAGGTTTTCCGGACCGAAAGCGATATCGTCTTCGACGATGCTTGCGACGAGTTGGTTGTCGGGGTTCTGAAAGACCACTCCCACGCGTTTTCTTATCTCGAACACCGTTTTTTTGTCCGCGGAAGAAAAACCGCAGACGGTAACTTCCCCTTCGTCGGGTAAAAGCAGGGCGTTAAAAAGTTTGGCAAGCGTGGATTTGCCGCTTCCGTTACGTCCTAAAACGGCAAGATACTCCCCTTTTTCGACCGAAAGGGACACCCCGTCAAGCGCTTTTATTTTTTTGTCGTAGGAAAACGAAACGTTTTCCGCTATTAGAATACTCATTTTCCCCGATATTTTAACACACCCGCGAAAATATTACAAGCATATTCGGGTTTTAAGAAAACGCAAGGGATAAAATTTTCGTTTTCCGATTTTTCTCATTGACTAATTAAGAATAAAAGTATATAATGTTTTAGTGCTGTTAATAACACATTAAACATTTTGGAGGTTTTATAGATGAAAAAGTTGACGATCGATGGCAACACCGCCGCGAGTCACGTAGCGTACGCCTTCTCCGAAGTCGCCGCTATTTACCCCATCACCCCTTCTTCCCCTATGGCGGAAGTTGCGGACGAGTGGGCGACCGCGGGCAGAACCAACATGTGGGGGCAGAAAGTTAAAGTCGCCGAGATGCAATCCGAAGGCGGCGCCGCGGGCGCTGTTCACGGTTCGCTTTGCGCGGGCGCTCTTACCACCACCTACACCGCAAGCCAAGGCTTGCTCCTTATGATCCCGAATATGTACAAGATCGCGGGCGAACTTTTGCCTACCGTCTTCCACGTTAGCGCGCGTGCCTTAGCGGCTCACTCGCTTAACATTTTCGGCGACCACGCAGACGTTATGGCTTGCCGTCAGACCGGTTTTGCCATGCTTTGCGACTCTTCCGTTCAGGAAGTTATGGATCTTGCTCTCGTTGCGCACCTTGCGACTCTCCGTTCCAAAGTTCCGTTCGTAAATTTCTTCGACGGTTTCAGAACTTCGCACGAAGTCGCTAAAATCGACGTTTGGGACGAGGCGGATAACTACGCCGAGATCCGCGCTATCTGTGAAAAATTAGGGATCGATAAGGACGTTGCGGACTTTAAGGCGCGCGCGCTTAACCCCGAGCATCCTATTCAGAAAGGTACGGCGCAAAACGGCGACACCTACTTCCAGAACAGAGAAACGGCTAACTCTTACTACGCGAAGACGCCCGCTATCGTTCAGGAAATGATGGACGAAGTTTCCGCGCGTTGCGGAAGGTCTTATCACCTTTTCGACTACGTCGGAGATCCGAACGCGGAAGAAGTTATCGTCTGCATGGGTTCGGGTTGCGAAACGATCGAAGAATCTATCAACAAACTCAATTCCATGGGTAAAAAGTACGGCTTAGTAAAGGTAAGACTTTACCGCCCGTTCGCGACGGACGCGTTCGTCGCCGCTCTTCCGAAGTCCGTAAAGAAAATCGCGGTTTTGGACAGAACGAAAGAACCCGGCTCGCTCGGCGAACCGCTTTATCTCGACGTTTGCTCCGCACTCTTCGAAAAGGGAGTTACCGCGAAAGTTTACGGCGGCAGATACGGTCTCGGCAGCAAAGAGTTTACGCCGTCCATGGTCCTTGCGGTTTATAAAAATCTTGAAAGCAAAGAACCGAAAAATCACTTCACTATCGGTATTTACGAAGACGTTACCAACTCTTCTTTGGACTTCTCCGAAAAGTTCGACGCAGCGCCCAAGGGTTCTACGTCCTGCAAGTTCTACGGTTTAGGTTCGGACGGTACGGTCGGCGCGAACAAGAACTCCATTAAAATCATCGGCGACCACACCGACAAGCACGCGCAGGCGTACTTCTTCTACGACAGTAAAAAGTCCGGCGGTATCACCGTTTCGCACCTCCGTTTCGGCGACACGCCTATTCAGAGCGAATATTTAATCGACTCCGCGGACTTCGTTCAATGCTCCAACCCGTCCTATATCACCCGTTACGATATGACGAGCGATATTAAAAACGGCGGAACGTTTTTGATCAACACTTCCGCAACGACGGTCGAGGCTTTGGAGGACTTCCTCCCCGCGCAGGTCAAGAGAGATATTGCGGAAAAGAACATCAACCTTTACGTTATCGACGCTATAAAGATCGCGGCGGGACTCGGCTTAAAGGGAAGAACGAACACCATTTTGCAGTCCGCTTTCTTCCGCGTAAATCCGCAGATCATGCCCTACGAAAAAGCGGTCGAATACATGAAATATATGGCTAAAAAATCTTTCGGCAGAAAGGGCGACGCGGTAGTTCAGATGAACTACGACGCTATCGACTCCGCCGCGGGCGACAATCTCGTGAAGATTAACGTTCCCGCGTCCTGGAAGACGGCGACTACCGGCGCGGCGATGGCGGAAGGACACAGCGATCCCTACTATCAGGAGATCATTAAGCCTATCCTTTACCTTAAAGGCGACACCTTAAAATCTTCGCAGTTCAACGCGGACGGTTCAGTTCCCACGGGTACTACGAAGTTCGAAAAACGCGGCGTTGCGGTTACCGTTCCCGAGATCGATATTTCAAAATGTATTCAATGCGGTAACTGTTCGTTCGTCTGCCCGCACGCTTGCTTAAGACCGGCTCTCGTTAAAGACGGCGACAAAAAGCCCGAATCGTTCGTCGGCAAGCCCGCTATCGGACTCCCCGGTTACGAATACAAGATGCAGGTTTCTCCGTTAGACTGTATGGGTTGCGGAGTCTGCGCTACGGTATGCCCCGTCAAAGACGGCGGCGCTATCAAGATGATCCCGCTTGCCGAGTCTCTTGCTAAAAAAGAAGACGAGAACTGGGAATTTGCGGTCGATCTTCCCGAAGTCGATACTTCGAAGTTCAAAAAGGAAACCGTCAAAGGCTGCCAGTTCTGCACTCCGCTCTTCGAATTCTCGGGCGCGTGCGCGGGTTGCGGCGAAACGCCTTACGTCAAGGTCATCACCCAACTCTTCGGCGACAGAATGGTCGTCGCGAACGCTACGGGCTGCTCCTCTATCTACGGCGGTTCTTCCCCGACCTGTCCTTACACGAAGAACAAGGAAGGCAAAGGTCCTGCTTGGGCTAACTCCTTATTCGAGGACAACGCGGAATTCGGTTACGGTATGAACCTTGCTTACACCGCAAGAAGAAAAGCTTTGGCGGACAAGGTTTCCGCTCTTGCCGAAAAGGCTGACGGCGAACTTAAAGAAAAGGCGAACGCTTGGCTTGCCGCAAAAGACGACGCAGAACCTTCCAAGATCGCGTCCAAAGAACTCGTTTCCGCGCTTGAAAACTGCAAGGACTGCGGTTGCGAAAACGACGCTTTGGTAAAAGAGATCCTTGCCGACAAAGACTGCCTCGTTAAACCGTCCATCTGGATCTTCGGCGGCGACGGTTGGGCTTACGATATCGGCTACGGCGGATTAGATCACGTTATCGCAAGCGGCGAAGACGTCAATATTTTGGTATTAGATACCGAAGTTTACTCCAACACCGGCGGACAGGCAAGTAAGTCCACCAACATCGGCGCTGTCGCGAAGTTCGCTTCCGCAGGTAAGAGAGTAAAGAAGAAAGATTTAGGTATGATCGCTAAATCTTACGGATACGTTTACGTTGCTCAATGCGCTATGGGTGCAAACCCCGCACAACTTCTAAAAGCGCTCACCGAGGCTGAGGCTTACAAAGGACCGTCGCTTATCATCTGCTACGCGCCCTGTATCAACCACGGTATCAATATGACGAAGTCGCAGTTAGAAGAAAAGGCGGCTGTCGAGTGCGGTTACTGGCAACTTTACAGGTATAACCCGGACGGCGAAGTCTTTACGTTAGACAGTAAAGAACCCACCGGCGACTATCAGGCGTTCCTTGCCGGCGAAACGAGATACGCTTCGCTCGTTAAGACGCAAGGCGAAGAAGTTGCAAAAGAACTCTTTAAAAAGACCGAAGAATCCGCAAAAGAAAGACTTGCGGAATACAAGAAACTCGCAGGAAAAGAGTAAACC
>CAMPBJ010000072.1 GCA_946637575.1 uncultured Clostridia bacterium
CGGTCTTTTTGAACTTTACCGCTTTGATCTCCATTTTTTATCCTTTATAGTTTCAATGCGCCTTTTTTTCGGCGTTTTATTTATAAAACCTTACTATCGCGTGAAGAACGGATTTATCTTCCGACTTTACCGTTACGTTATAGTAGTTTTCTTCTTCGGTAAATAAAAGGCTCACTTCGTCGCCGCACTTTATCCCTATCTTGTACATTATGTCGAACTCTTTGCAGTCAAAAGCGTCGAACACGCCTTGCGGCAGAGCGATATTTGCAAGATCTAAATAAAAGGCGTTGTTTACGTGGTTATTGCCGTCGATAAAGTTGCGCTCGATTTTAAGCGTTCTCTCAAAATCAACTCTCTCGCACTCTTTTAACTTCGGGATCCAGACAAAATCGAAGTTCGTCTTCTCTTCCTTTCCGTAGGCGTCGACTAACTCCGATGTGGCGCGTTCCATTTTCCCCGTCGATTTATTTACCCTTACCCAGTTAGATACGGCGCATAATAAAAGGTTGCCCTTTTCGTCTCTTGCCTCGAACTCTCTCGACGCGATAAAGCCGTTCACGCCCCTGCTCCACGTCGATAAGTAATACTCGCTTTCCATCTCGGGACGGCGGAAGATCCTGACCTTATACGCCGTTAAAAACCACGCGTGCGTGTTCCCGACGACCACGTCTCCCACGCTGTTTGCGTGCGTCGTTACGACGTTCTGAAACGCCCTTAATAGCGCGACGTTCGTCAGTTTGTAGTTTTTGTCAACGTCGCTAAAATAAACGCGGTATTTTTCCGTAACCATTGTCCGCTCCTTTTCAGTCCTTTTTTCCCTTGTATACGTACTCTATCACGGCGTAGTCGCTGTGTTTTTCGGACATTTCTTTCATAAAGGCGTAAACCTTATTCCGAAGTTCCCTTTGCGCGATCTTTAACGGTTTATCTAAATCGGGATAAATAGGATCGCTGACGTACACGGTGATATCCGCTTTTTTGAGTTTTCTAAACAGCCCCGTGGGTTTTGAGTACGCGGTGAAAAACGCAACGACCGGCGCGTTTAGTTTTACGGGATAATAAAACGAACTGTCCTTAAACGGACGAACGCCCGTATAGTATTTCCATATATGCGCCTCGGGGAATATCGCGATATTGTCTCCCTTTTTATAGTAATACTCCACGGCGGCAAGCATATTCTTCGTAGTTATGTAATCGTTTGCGACGGGCAACGCGCCCAGCATCTGCACGAAAGTCCTTATCCCCTTTATCGACACCGCGTCCGGATTTGCAAGCACTTTTACGCCCCTTAAACCAGATAAGACGGGCGATGTGTACGCGTCGATTATCGCCGTGTGGTTGCCGTATAGAAAACACGCCTTTTTTAACTTTCTGACTGCCCTGCCGTTTTTAAACCTTACGCCGAGAAGCACCGCCTCGTAAAACGAGATTATCGGCAACACCAAAAGATACAAAAGCCGTGCGAAAAACCGCCACACGATGTTTTTGCGAATATATTTATAATTCTTGTCTATGGGCTTCGAGTGTATATTCGTTCCCGCAAAATCGTCGTTTAATATATCCGAATAATAAATAACTTTCTTTTCTTTAACCTTTTTTCTTTTGCACACGGGAACAGACCTCTTTTATCATCTCTTCCATTTTTTCCATGCACGCTTCCTGATCGTAAACGTGCGCGCTCTTTAAGTACTTTTCTCCGTACTCGTCTATCAGTTCTTTATTCGACATAAAGTAGTCGATCACCCTCGCAAGATCTTTCGGATCTCGGTTTTTAAACACGCATTTGTCGTCTACGGCAAACTCTTTTGTCGCGGAAAGTTTCGAGTCGCTTACGATAACGAGTTTCCCGCACGCGATCGCCTCCAAACACGCGATCCCTTCCAACTCCATTTCCGCGGGGTGAACGTACATATCCGAATAATTTATTACGTCAACTATCTCGTCTCTGTCGAAAAACTTGAATTCCGTAAATACCCCGAGTTTTTCGGCAAGTTTTCGGTAGTATTTCTCCTTTACTCCCTGCCCGGCAAGAATAACCGCTATTTTATCCTTATACTTTGACTTTGCAACCGCTTTAATAAGAGTATCCTGCGATTTTTCACGCGCGTATCTCCCCGTGGTGGTTATAATAAACCTGTCCTTTAACTCGGTCGGCTTTTCAACGGCTCTTTTATATACGCGCTTGTTTACGCCGTTCGATATCACGTAACCGCACGTCGTTTTCCCTATATTCTGCTCGAAAGTGCGCTTAATAAACTCCGTCGGATAGTGTATCGCGTCCACGTGTTTATATAGTTTATGGTAAATAACCTTATATACCAGTCGGTTTATGAGTTTTGACTTGTTTACTTTAATGTACGACGTGATATTCTCCGCCTGACAATGAAACCCCGCGGTTACGGGAAGTCCCCTTTCTTTTGCGTACTTTGCCGCCGCAACGCCCAAAGCAAAGGGCAACATAACGTGCACAGCGTCCACTCCGTCTAACGCAGATTCTATCACGTCCCTTACGGGTTTTGCAAGCGAAACGCCGACTTTTGCGACATACCTATCTATCAGCTTGCCAAAGTGTAAATTATCGACGACGTAATACCCTTTCTCGCCTCTTCTGTTATCATCCGCACACAGCACGCGTACGTCATGCCCGCGACTTTTTAAAAACCTTATAAGATTCATTGCGGCGACCGTCGTACCGTTGTTCTCTTCGCCCAAAACGTCGCATACAATTAAAACTTTCATCTGTTCACCTCGATTTTTTTCCTTTGTATGATAACATATTACGCTGTTTATGTCAAACCGCTTTTTTAACGTAAAAACCAAAGCACTTTATTTCGGTTTTGCATTGACAGACGGCAGGTTAAAAACTATAATATACCGTGTAAAGGGGATAAATTATGTATAAACTTCCTTTGGGGCTTTCAATTAAAACCGTGATCCCGATGGGATTTAAGGACGAAAAGTACCGTTACGGGCTTGTTAAGAACTTAGATGACAATCTGTCGGCGTTAAAAGATCTTGGGTTTTCGAGTGTGGACGTGGACTGTTGCTACCTCTTCGTGCCGGAAGACCTTTCTATTTACGACGAAGGGTACGAGCGGATTTTAAAAAGCGGACTTAAACTCAACGCGGTGCACATGCCGATAACTAACGAGTGGGCGGATCTTTCCTGTCAGTACGAAGAGGACAGAAAAGAGATCGTTAAACTCTTTACCAAACTTATAAAGAAGTTGGACGGGTTCTCCCCTTCAGCCTACGTCTTCCACCCCGGCGGTTTCGGTGTGAACGAAGATAATCAGGATGAGTACACCGAAAGACTTATTAAGTCCGTAAGCGCACTCACCGAAGAGACGGACAAGAAAATCTGCGTTGAAAACATGGCGGGCAAATTTTTTTTGGATACTTCCGAAAAGATGATAAGATTTTTAGAAAGGTGCAAAAAGGCGTTTACCTGCGTGGACGTGAACCACTTCTACTTTGAAAAACCCGAAGACGCGATACTAAAATACGGCGACCGGATAGGCACGGTACACATTTCGGACTACGATTTTATAAAGGAACGCCATATGCTACCCAAAGAGGGAAAGAACGACTGGAATAAAATCATCGGCGCGCTCGAGAAAGTGAACTACCGAGGCGCTTTTAACTACGAAGTGAACGATAAATATTCCTATAAAACAATAAAAGATAATTACGAAGAACTGTTTTTGGATTACAATAAGCAGTAAGAAACGGAAAAAACGTTAAAAGCAGCCGTCGGGCGAACCCGACGGCTGCTTTTTTTCTTTAACTTTAAAACTTCCGAAGATCAGTCGGCAAGTTCTAAAACGATCTCCGCGACGTAAAGTTTATAACTTGTGGTTCTCGGAACACCGGCGTCGTTCCAGCCTTGGTTAGTAAGTTCTACCGTGCTGAAAACGGTAACGCCCTTGCTTTCCGCAAGCGCCTTTAAGTCAACGTTTTGCTGCCCGCCGTAACGGGAATCGGCGTTCGTACTGTCGAGGAATATCGCCGCTCCGCCGGCGTTACTCTGCGTAACAAACGACTGATAAATTATTCTTATCGTCTTGTATTCGCTTACCTTTATTCCGCCTAAATCGATTATTACGCCCGCAACGTGAGGTGCGACTATGTCGTCGCCTTCGTAATTGTACGTTAATACGTCGATTTTACCGTCTAAGCCGGAGGAAGTAAAATCAACCTTAGAGGTTGTGATCTCTCCGTCGTGTAAGGGCGTAACGATGCCTGCGAGATTGCCGTTTGCCATATTATACGTTACGGTCTCTCTCGTAAACTCTACCTTTTTAAGCCCCGAAATAAACATATCTTTACTGCCGCCGCCTATAAACTTGAGCAGAACTTTCTTTACGGTAGTAACCGACGGGAACTTGGTAACGATATTTAAGGGAGCGTAGATATAATCCGCGGGGTTTGAACCGCTGACAAGCGTCGGGTAAGTGCTGGTTGCGTCTTCGCCGTTTACGACGGCGATCAGCGTGTTCGTCGTTGCCGATTTTTCATAGTAGTGTAAGGTATAAGACGCTACGTCCGAAATATCGACGTTATCTACGGGGATATGAAGTTCCTTGCCGTTGCCGATAGTTCCCGTGATCTTAACGCCGAAAGCACCGTTCATATATTCGAGGCTGAATACGAGATTATCGCAACTGTACTGCCCGAAATAAATGTCCGACACGTTAAAGCCCAAAACTTCCTCGTCGAAATCCAAAACCGCTACGAGGGATAACGTTCCGTCGCCTTTTATCGTTCCGCTTGCGGTCGTGCAATCTTCTGCGATCTTCGCGCCGAGTCCTTTAATTGCGTCCGCAAGATCGACTGTCGCGTCCGTGGTGCCCTGCGCCTTAAAGTTCTCGTCTAATCCGAAAAGATCGGCGTATTCTTCCGTCTTGTCGACGTACGTTACGTTCTTAACGTCGGCATAGTAGTATCCGCTGTTATAAATCCAGTTGTACTTCGGCGCTTGTATCTGTACCGAATATTTAGTGTCCGTGTTCGCCGTCTTGGTTTCGGTGTAAGTCGCCTCAGCCGATACGGTTTCTTCTATTTCTTTATCCCAACCGTAAGTGTAGCCCGCAAGACTTTCGGTGTGGTCGGGAACTTCTACCGCGTCGCCGTAGTGATAGTTTTCGCTCGAAATCTCGGTTTCACCGTCGAAAGCGATGAATTTTACGGTATATTCGATATAATTTTCAGTGAAAGTCGCCGTTTCTTCGTAGTTGCCTTCTACAAATTTGGGATTATGCCAACCGTTAAAGGTGTAGGTGTAAGTTTCGGTGGAATCCTTCTTGGGATCGGTTTCGGGAAGAACTATCTTATCGCCGTAGTGGTAGTCCGCTTTGGTAGAAATGATACTGCCGTCTTCCGCCTTAAAGGTTACGGTGTAGTTTTTGTATACGGGAGTAAAGGTTGCGGTCTCTTCGT
>CAMPBJ010000073.1 GCA_946637575.1 uncultured Clostridia bacterium
TAACCGAACCGTTAGACCCTAAAACGTTGCCGAACCTTACCGCGACGTAGTCGGTCTCATACTTTTTGTCGAACATCTGCACGATCATCTCGCAAATTCGCTTGGTCGCGCCCATAACGTTGGTGGGGTTTACCGCCTTGTCCGTGCTGATCAGAATAAACTTATCCACGCCGAACTTTCCCGCGCACTCGGCGACGTTGAACGTTCCGCCGACGTTGTTCTTTACCGCCTCGTTCGGACTTACTTCCATAAGCGGAACGTGTTTATGCGCCGCTGCATGGAACACGATCTGCGGTTTGTACTTTAAAAATATCGACTCTATCCTTTCCTTGTCCCGAACGCTGGCGATCAGAACTGTAAGGTCGAGTTCGGGCAGTTTTCTAATAAGTTCTTGCTGGATATCGTAAGCGTTGTTTTCGTAGATGTCTAAAATTATGAGCTTTTTGGGTTTATGGCTTGCGATCTGCCTGCAAAGTTCGCTGCCGATCGAACCGCCGCCGCCCGTAACCAAAACCACTTTCCCTTCGATGTACCCCATGATAGCGTCGGTATCGACTACGACGGGCTCTCTGCCCAAAAGGTCGTTTATTTCGACTTCCTTTAACTGCGAAACCGAAACTTCGCCTTTAAGCACCTGATAGTATCCGGGGATAGAGAGAACCTTGCAACTTGTCTTTCCGCAAAGTTCTAAAATGCGCTTTATTTCCCTTCTCGGCGCGGAAGGTATAGCGACGATTATTTCCTGAACGTTATATTTTTCGGCGCATATCGCGATATCCGCGGTCGTGCCGACGACTTTTACGTCGCCTATACTTCTCCCGACTTTTTTAACGTCGTCGTCTATAAAGCAAACTGGGAGCATCTCCGTGCCGTTCCTGTAAATATCGCGCAAAAGTTCGCCCCCCGCCGCGCCCGCGCCGATTATCATAACGCGCTTTTGATCCGCCGCTTTAAAAGAGTGATTGTTTTGCGCAAACAGGGTGTAGAGCCTGTAAAAGAATCTGCACGCGGCGATAAGCACGAGATAAATAAACGAAGTTATTATCGCCCAGTAGATTCTCATCGACGGGTGACCGGAAACGTAGTTTACGATGATCGTGTATAATAAGACGATGAACGAGGAAAAGAGAACTTTAAGCGCCTCTACAATGCTCGCGTATTTCCAGATTTTAAGATAGAGTTTTAACGCGAAGTTTGTTGCTACGACCAGAGCGACTCCGCCTATAAAATACCAGATCGTTTCCCAGAACACGGCGTGTACGCTGTACTTTGAGACAAACATAGACGCGATCCACGCGAACGAAAACGCCGCTATGTCGTAAAGAACGAAAAGCGCGGCTTTTAACGCGACTTTCAGGCTCTCTTTATTTATTTTTTTCATTTGCTTCACCTTGCCGAATTAACTGTTTTTTCTATGTTCTCCGCGGTAATACCGCTGCTTTCTATCTGCTCTTTTACCGTTCCGTGCGGAACGAATCCGTCCTTTGCGCCGAAGGAGAATAGTTTTATTTTTTTATCTCTTAAAAATCCCGAAAGGTACGCCCCGAATCCGCCGATGACAGCGTTCTCTTCGAGAGTTATAACCGTCGTTCCGGGTTTTAAGGAAGAAATAAACCCGCTATCCACAGGCTTTAATCTTCTTGCCGAAACCACTCTTATTTTCCCGTCCTTTTCGGCGACCGAAAGCGCGATTTTCTTCATGCGCGGACCGACGGCAATTAACGTAGTATCGTAATCGTCGACGTCCTTTACCACCGCGAACGGTTTTTCGCTTATGCTGTCGCAACATTCTTCTCCGCAATCTTTCGGATATCTTATGAGAACAGGCGATGAAAGGGAAAGCGCTAAGAAGAGCGCGTCTTTCAATTCTTTTTTGCCGTTCGGCGCTAAAACCGTTAAGTTAGGGATACTGAGCGAAAAACTTAAATCGAAAAGTCCCTGATGCGTCTTGCCGTCCTCTCCGACAAACCCCGCTCTGTCAAGACAGAAAACCACGGGGAGATTTTGCATACACACGTCGTGGATAAGTTCGTCGTACGCGCGCTGCATAAACGTCGAATAGATCGCGACGACGGGTTTTAATCCGCCTTTAGAGAGCCCCGCGGCAAACGTTACCGCGTATTCTTCGGCTATTCCCACGTCGTAAAAGTTGTTCGGGAACGATTCTTCCACCTTTTTTAAGCCCGTTCCGTCTTTCATACCGGCGGTAATGGCGACGACCTTATCGTCCTTTCCGATAATATCGACAAGCGTTTCACCCACAGCGCAGGCAAATCCGCCCGTCTTTACTTTATACTCTTTCCCTACGCCGTGGAACTCGTCGGCGCGATTCTCCGCGTCCGTCATACCCTTGCCCTTAACGGTGCTGACGTGAAGAAGTACCGCCTTATCTTTCGCAAAGGTTTTTACCCTTTCTAAAATAGGCAGAAGTTTAGTTAGATCGTTTCCGTCGACAACGCCGACGTACTTAAACCCGAAACCGTAGAAAAAATCGTCTTTATTTATAATTCTTCTGAAAAAATTCCTTATCCCCTTAAAAAACTTGGTGATAAAAGAATTGCCGAATATCCTTTTTATCGCCTTTTTGCTTTTAACGTACCCTTCTTTTATCGTAGACTTAGAAAGAGAACGGTAAAGTCCGTTTTTGTTTTTGGAAATGGACATACCGTTGTCGTTTAGTATAACGATAAGATTTTTCGGCTTTTTCTCGCTGACAGTCAGCGCCTCTAAGTTAAGCCCGTTCGAGAACGCGCCGTCGCCCACGACCGCGATAACGGCAAAGTCTTCGCCCCTTTTATCACGCGCGGCGCAAAGCCCCAAAGCCGCCGCGATGGAAGTTCCTGCATGCCCCGTACCGAACGCGTCGTACTCGCTCTCGTCCGGATCCGGAAACCCCGACATACCGCCCATCGTTCTTATCGCGGAAAAATCACCGCGACCTGATAAGATCTTGTGCGCGTAACATTGATGCCCCACGTCGAAAATTATCTTATCCTCGGGAAATGAAAAAACCTTGTGGAGCGCGACCGTCGTTTCGACGATGCCGAGATTCGACGAAAGATGCCCCCCGTTACTTTTGGTGGCGGAAAGTATCTCTCCGCGCAAGGAAGAGCAGAGCGACGTCAGTTCGCCCGTATCCATATCTTTTAAGTTTTTAAGAACCAACTCTTCGCTCATACCGAAAAACCTTAGAAAAATTCATTATTATTATATAACCCAAAGTCGTAAAAGTCAATGATAAAAGCGTTTTCTGTTTAAAAAGAAAAGGCGACTTTAAGTCGCCCGTTTTTTCACCGCTTTTTTACTTTTTGACGTTTGCGGTAATTATCCCCGACGCTCCGCCGACGGTAAGGCACAAAACGCCGTCGAGCAAAGTAGCTAAGCTAAAACCGCCACCGCCGAGAACGGAAAACAAAATCAGCATAAAGCCGAAGTATAAAACGCCGATGATCGCGCCTTTAAAAAGCCCCTTCCCCTCTTTTACGCAGAAAAAACAGCCGAGAAAAAGGGATATGCACTTTATAAACTGGTTGACCGCTTTGATAACCCCGTCGCTTAAATTCGCGTACTTTACGATAATCGCGAAAATCAAAATAAGAATAAGCGTCAGCGCCGCGGAAACGGTTAAACCTAAAAACAGTTGCATTGAAAACTTTTTATTCTCTCCATCCATAAAAAACCCCGCACACTCTAAAAAAGAATATGCGGGGAATTTTATCTTTATGAGTTTAAGACGAAAATCAGTCTTTCTTTTCTTCTTTCGTTTCAGCGTTTTCTTCGGTCTTTTCTTCCGTGCCGTTACCTACGGGTGCGGTCTGATAGATCGCGCCTTTATCGAACTTGATGTAAGAACTCTTATCTCCGCTCTTAACGTCGAGAACGAAAGTATTCTCGGTGTCGTCGATCTCCGCAACGAAACCGCAGATACCGCCGATAGTCTTTACCTTGTCGCCCACTTTAAGTTTGCTTACGGTCTCCTGCGCCTTCTTCGCCTGTTTCTTTTTAGAAATAGACGACCAGATAAACAAGCCGATTATCGCAAGGATAAGGATACCGAAAATAAGGTAAGTCGACCAGTTGCTCGCCTGACAGCCCGACGCCGCGACTTCTTTTACGTAGTCTTTTCCGCCGAAAGTGATCTTCCACGCGTTGTCCGTGTAAGTGCCGGTCGCAATCGTTTCTTCGCCGTCAGCGGAGAATAAAGTGATCGCGTTACCGTCAACGTAATAAGTTCCCAAAACCTGATTTACCTTGTTGGTATCCGCGTCTTTGGTCTTTACGATATAGATGTTGCCGGAAAGGACCTGAACGTAGTTCGAGTCGGACTTTACGCCGTCGATATAGTAGGTGTTGACGTAAGAGGGCGTAGTGTTCGCCGTTCTGCCCATGCACGCGGTCATGGAAAGCGCGAGCGTTACGAGAACAAGAGCGATTGCTATTCTTCTAAAAACTTTTTTCATATTTCTCTCCTTTTCTATGCGTCTATTTTAAAGTATTTATACTTATTTTGCAAGCGTTTTCGGGGTAAAAAAGAAAACTTGTCTATTTTACTCCGAATTTTTTGTAAGTTTCGCCCGTTTTTTTGTAGAACTCTTCGCAAAACTCCGAGAACGAATCTTCTAATATAGCCTGTCTCATGCGCGCCATAAGGTCGTTTAGATAGTGGATATTGTGAAGGCTTATCATCATACCGCCCATCATTTCGCCGACGTTTACGGCGTGGCGCAAAAACGCGCGGGTGTAAGTTTTGCACGCATAGCAGTCGCACTCGGGATCTATGGGCGAAAAATCTTCCTTAAAAGCGCCGTTTCTTATCACCGCTTTACCGAAAGAAGTAAGCGCCGTGCCGTTTCTCCCCTCACGCGTCGCCAAAACGCAGTCGAACATATCTATTCCGCGTTTAACGCCTTCTATTAGACAGTCCGGACTACCCACGCCCATTAAGTATCTCGGCATATTTACGGGATAGAACGGCATTATCTCGTCCATAATTTCGTACATAAGCGGCTTCGGTTCGCCGACCGAAAGACCGCCTATCGCGATACCGTATTTCGCGTAAGGGAGCGTCGCTTTTATGCTCTCTATCCTTAAATCCTTATAGAAGTTGCCCTGAACGATGGGGAAAAGCGCCTGTTTTTCGTTTTTATGGTGCGCGTAGCACTTGTCGAGCCAAGAAAGGGTTCTTTCCATCGCCTTTTTAGAGTCTTCGTAAGACGCGCCGTAAGGCGAACACTCGTCGAACGCCATAATGATATCCGCGCCGAGATTGTTTTCGATATCGATCGCCTTTTCGGGTGAAAAGAAGTGCAGACTTCCGTCCACGTGCGAGTTAAAGTACACCCCGTCGTCCGTAAT
>CAMPBJ010000074.1 GCA_946637575.1 uncultured Clostridia bacterium
ATCTCTTTGATAACGTCTTTTGTTTTAACTAACCCCTGCTTTGCCATATCGCGGTAATTAAAAAAGTCCTGCCTGCAATTTATTTTTACTTTGTAAGCCATTTTTAAGCCCCTTTCTTTGATAAATTAGTTTGCGCCACTTGCTACATACGCGCCCACATATCCGCCAACATAAGCATAACCCGCGTCGCTATAAATATCGAAGTCGATTGTTTCGGTTGTCTTTGTGTGGTCAAGTGTGAACGTATGTGGTAATACAACGTAGCCGTCGTCTTCTGCTTCCACGGTATAGTCGCCGTGTTCTGTGAGAAGAAGCGGGCTTGTTTCGTTGAATGTGTAACGTGTAACCGTTCCGGTGTCCGTGTTGGTTACGATCAAGACGAAGTCTTCCAAAGTTTCGCCCGTTCCGTTTGTAAAGGCTAATTTTGTCGCAAGATTTCGCGCCATAACTCCGGTTGTGTTCTTGATCTCGTCGATCTCGTTTTGTAACATTGCCGCGGTTGCTTCGCCGATAAGATCGCGCATTTCTTCGTAAAGATCCGAAAATAATTGCCGCTGCGTTGCTTCGTAACCGGAAAAGTCGTTAAGCATATTTGTATATGCCTGCTGCCCCTGCCCCTCTAAATTCTCAATTACTGAAAGGTAGGTTGCATACTGACTTTGTATCATTCCTTGGTAACGTGCGAAGTAGGCGTTAAACTGTGCGGTTATCTGTGAAAAGTCGATTTCCTGCACCGTTGAAACAACCCAACCGCAAACGCTACTATCTGCGCGGGTGTCTGTTATATCTGCCTGCGTGATCTTAATAGATCCTGCTGCAATATAGATTTCCGCGATCTTTAGGTCGTAGCACGCGCCGGATCTTACGATTTCCGGTGCGGTAGGGTGTTCCGCGTAGCCGCCTTTTTGGATCATAACCGTAATATCGCGGTCGGTGTCGTTCCTGCGGACAATAACGTTGTCTATACGGTTAAGCGTACCGCTTGCCGTTTCAATGTCGAATGTCTGCGCGTTCGGGAACTTCTTAACCTTTCCGCCTATATTAACGTAGCCGTTCGCTACTGTGACGGTCATATCGTCGTTTGCGGTTACTTGCATTTGACCGTTAAAAACGCCCGTTACGAAGAAAGGTTTTAACCAATCTGTCATATCGTCCGCGTCATAAACTCGGTCGCCCTCTACGGAATTGTAAAACATTGCGTATTCACTCATTTTTTAATTCCCCCAATCTATCGTTTCGGGAAGTGGATCGCCCAAAGTTGGTACTACATACCCCCCGCCGTATTCGTAAACCTCTTGTATTTCGGTTATACGCTTGTTCATATACAAACCCCACGACTTCTTTTTGATCGTGACAATGTCGCCCAAATCATAGTCGCTTTTATACTTGAAATTTATTTCCGGCGCGGTTTCGCACTCTAAACTTTCGGCTTCGATTGCTTCTTGCAACGCTTCATATCCACGTTGTTTTAATACTTCTTTGTATTGCGCCGCGGTAAGGTCTTCCGGCGATAGATCGCGGGCGTCAACAAACATTTCGCGAAGATCTAACCCGCTGCCGCCGCCTACTTCTACGACAACCCTTTGCGCCCCGTCGCCCTGCCCGCCGACTATTGCTTTTGTCTTCAAGGCTTGGTCGTTAAACTTATAGATCGCATTTGTAAGGTTGTTATAGTCTTCCGAAAAGACTACGCGGTTATTTGTGCTTTGTGCGAAAGAATGGTCTACGCCTTTCATTGTGTCGAATACGATTTTGTGTTCGTCAAAGTCCGGCGTGAAGCGGTAGCCGATAAGACCAAACTTTGCAATTTTTGTTAAAACGACTTGCAAATTTCTATATGTCGCTTGAAAAGAAACGCGATCGTCGAAGCCGTGAAGTTCTCCCAACTCTACAAGCGGGATCGGAACGCACGCGCTTAATAATTCGCGCATAACTACTTCGATCTTTGCGTTATCGTAATTTACCGTTCCGCGAATGATCCGGCGGTCGGTATAGGAAGAAAGGAAACGCCCTTTTACGGTTATTTCGTTTTTTATGTCGCTTTCTTCCTTTTCCAAATCTTCAATAACGCCCGCTTCTTTTGCCCCTTTTATGCTTACGATATTTCCTTTCGTAAAAAGTTCAAGGTTTCGTGATGTGATCGGGGCGTGGATCTCGAAGTTTCCGGCTTCAAAAAACTTTCGCGTCCATATAAGCGACGTTTGGTTTTCAACTTGCCCGATCCTATAAAGATCGGGGTTATAGATCCGAATTTCCATTCTATACCCCCAAATAACGCAAACGGTAAGTAATGGTAACGTTCATATAGTCGCGCCCCTCGTCCGCTGCGTATGTAAAAGTATTCCTGCCGTGTCCTAATTGTATAAAGTCCGATCCCTCGTCCAAATATTCGTTGATTTCGGTTTCTGTTTCCCCTTGGATAAGGTAGACGGCTTTTTCGTTTGTTCCGGTTGTAATTCTTACCGCTTCCCCGCGGGATAATGAAAGCGGGTTGTTTTCCGTTCCCACTTTTATATATTCCTGCTTTTCGGTATGGTAGATCGCGGGGTTTGTAACCGCGCCCATTGCTTCAATAAGAATTTCTATACCGATATTGTCCGCCGCGCTATCGTTTTCGATCTCTTTTATGATCTCCGCCACTCTTTCGCCAAACGGTTCTTTTTCTGCGACGAAGCAATGCGGAAATTCAAAGCGCGCTTCCCACCCCGCCATAGTGACGATCGTGTCTTCCTCGTCCTTAAAAAAAGGATCGGGGCAAATAAGGGAAATTGTCGCGTTGCGGACAACCCCTTTTTCGTCAATGTCTACCGACTCCACGCGGTAGTCGATAATACGGCGTTCGTCTTCTTCCTTATACGTCAATTTGCCTAATGTCTTCGGTTTGAAGCATTTATAAAGCATATTGCGATAATAAACGTGTCGGCGGGATATGTGCGCCGTCAAAACGATATTTCTTTGAAGTGTGACGCTTCCTTGATAGGTAGATCCGTCGACGGTGGTGTTTTCGGACGTTGTAACCTTGTTCGATACGCTCATTACGCCGTCGACGCTTTCAAGGAAGAACGCGCTTTCGTCGTCATAGTCGAAAGTTACTTCGACGCCGTCTTCATTTATACAAATGATCTGTCTATCTGCTGACATTTAAGCGTTACCCCCTTGTAATTGTAAAACCATATTTCGGGTTTGGTTTCTCGTCTGCCTTGCTACCTCGTAAGGCGTTAAGGCTTTCGGGCTTTCAATCTTTATATTTTGGATAAAGTCGCCCTTGCCGCCTGCTGCCGCAAGTGTGTTTTGTTTGTCCCTGCCGGATAAAGGCGTTACAATCGCTTTTCCGCCTGCGACGGTAAGAAGTTCCGCGCCTGCTTCTCCGACGATCGCTTGTCCTTTTGCAACGATACCGCCTTTTGCAAGTCTTGGAAGACTTACGGTTGATAATTTACCAATAGAAACCCCCGGAATTTCGTTGATTGTGCCTATTACGGCGTTGATCGCATTTATAAAGCCGTTTACGATATTTTCAATCGTTCCGAATACGGAATTACAAGCGGACTTAAACGCGCCCATTACTCCGTCGGCTACTTTCTGCCCCGCGTCCTTGAAGATCCCCGTTATCTTCGTCCAAAGATCTGTGAAGAATTGAGGAATAGACGAAAAGGCGTTCTTAATTGCCGTTGCTGCTGCGTTGAACTTCTCCGAAAAGAACGTTGCCACGTTTGCAAAGACGTTCTTAATATCCGTCCACCTTGCCGCAAACCATTGTCCGATACCCTTAAAGATATTCACAATGTTTTGGTAGGCATTGTTAAACATAGTTTGAAACCACGAAGCGACGGTCGATAAGGCGTTCTTAATATCCGTCCACCTTGCCGCAAACCATTGTCCGATCGCCTTAAATACGTTTACAACGTTGTTATAGGCATTTTGAAACATAGTCAAAAACCACGTTGCCACGGTTGAAAGGGCGTTCTTTATGTCCGTCCAACGCGCCGCAAACCATTGTCCGATATTCTTAAAGGCGTTTACGATATTGTTGTAAGCGGTCGTAAACATAGTTTGAAACCACGTTCCGACGGTTGAAAAGATATTCTTAATTGTCGTCCATACGCCGGAAAAGAACGTTGAAAGGAACGCCGCCCACGCCGACAATATGTTTTTGATAAAGTTTATAACGTTCTGCCACGCCGCTTGTATGTAGGTAAAAAAGCCCTCAAAATCGCCGTGAAGCAATGCAACAAGCGCGTTTACAATGTTCGTTATGAACTCGACGACGTTTGTTACGGCTGCAATGATACTCGGTACGGCTGCCATTATTCCGCTAACAAGCCGTGTTATGTAATTGATCCATAATTCAAAGATCGGTTGTAAAGCCTGCATAAGACTATCAAACGCCGCTTTAAGGTTTGCAAGTAGCGGTTTTATTGCTTCTACCATTTTAGTAAACGCCGTCTTTACTTTTTCAAGTGCGCCGTTTACTTTCTCGCGGAACTCGTCGTTTGTCTTGTAGAAATACACAAAAGCGGCGACAAGTGCGGCGATCGCTGCGATAACAATTCCAACGGGCGACGTTAGGGCGGCAAGTACGCCTTGCAAACCGCCGATCTTCGTTATTGCCCCGCCGATCTTCGTAACAAGTCCGCCGACTCCCGACGTTAGTTTCCCGATTATCATTAAAGCGGGCGACAACGACGCAACAAGTAAAAGGATCTTTCCGATAAGTGCTTTTGTGTTGCCGTCCAAATTCTTAAACCACGTTGAAAAGTTCTTCACTTTTTCCACAACGGAAGCAATCACGGGTTGAAGCGACGCCAAAAGTTCGCCCGCAAGTTCCGATCCTGCAAGTTTTAAGTTATTAAGTGCGACTTTTGCTTCGTCCCACGGATCTAAAGTTGCGTTGAATGTATCTTCGACGGTTGTTCCGTAGTCGCCTAACGACGCCGTAAGATCTTCAAGGGAAAAACGCCCCTCGCGGATCGCCTGCGTCATTTCTGCCGCGCCTTTCTTTCCGAAAAGATCCGTTGCGATCTGCAACGCTTCGGTTTCGCTTCCTGCGTTCTTTATGGACTCGACGGTTTCGCCCAACGCTTCGTCAAGTGTTTTTCCCTCGGCGGTTGCGTTCTGCTGCGCTTTTTTCAAGCCTGCAAGGGCGGTTGTGCTATCAACGCCGGACGACTCGAATTGTGCAAGTAGGTTTACGGACTCGGTAAGACCTAACCCCATTTCTTTAAGGGTTGATCCGTTCGTCTGTAAGGCGGTTTCCAATGTTTCCATTGAAATTCCCGTGTCTTGCCCCGCCTTTGTCATAAGACCTAATACGTTCGTTGTTTGGCT
>CAMPBJ010000075.1 GCA_946637575.1 uncultured Clostridia bacterium
CCCGAGAATACGGTAGCGGAAGAAGTTAAAGAAGAAGTCGTTGCCGACGCAAAAGCGGAAGAAGTTAAAGAAGAAGTTTCCGAGAATAAGCCTTTAGAAAAGAAAGACGAAATGAAGGCTGCGTTCGACAATATCAGAACGAGAGATTTTAAAGTCGGTCAGGTTATTACGGCGAAGATATCTTCCGCAAAAGACGATGGACTTACTATTTCCATCAAAAACACCAAAAAAGATTTCGAAATTCCGAAAGACGAACTTTTAGGTGAGTACGACAAGGACGCCTACAAGGATAGAATCGGCGAAGAGATCAGAGTTATGGTCATCGGTAAAAACCCCGCTAAATTCTCCGAAAAGGCTATGGAAAGAGTCTTAAAGGAAGAAGCGGAGATCGCCGAAATTAAAGAAGGTAAGATTTTCGAAGCCGAGATCACCGCAACTAACAAGGGCGGTCTGACCGGTAAATATTTAAGTTACGAAGTGTTTGTTCCCGCGTCGCAGATCAGAATGGGTTTTGTTAAAGACCTTGAAAAATACGTAGGAAAGACATTAAGACTTAAAGCGGAAAAGGTAGAATCTCGCGGTGCACGCCGTCAGATCGTCGGTTCTCAAAGAGTTATTTTAGAGGCTGAAAAGGCTGAACGTGACGCGATCCGCGCAGAAAAGAAGAAGGAATTCTTCGATAACGTCGGTATCGGCGACGTTGTCCTAGGAACTCCCGTAAGATTTACCGACTTCGGCGCTTTCGTTGACGTAAACGGATTCGACTGCTTGGCGCACATCAGCGATCTTTCTTGGACCGGTTGCAAGAACTGTGCGGAAGTTTTAGAAATCGGCAAACAGTATGAATTTAAGGTGTTAAAAATCGACGAGGCTACCGAAAGGGTTTCCATCGGCTACAAACAGTTACAACCTAAACCTTGGGATACTGTTTTAGAAAGATACGCTGTAGGCGACGTTATCAAGGGTAAAGTCGTTCGTATCGTAAGTTTCGGCGCTTTCGTTGAAGTTGAAAAAGGTATCGACGCTTTAGTTCACGTATCTCAAATCTCGAATAAGTGGCTTGAAAACCCCGTTACCGCTTTACAAGTCGGTCAGGAGATCGAGGCGAAGATCATCAATATTATTCCCGAAAAGGAAAAGATGAATCTTTCTATCAAAGCGTTACTTCCCGAAGAAGAGATCCACGAGACCGAAACCGAAGAGAAGAAGGGTAAAGGTCGCGCTAAAAAGGCCGAAGAACCTCAGGAAGAAGAACTTCGCGAGTGGAAAGACGAAGGCGGTTCTGCCGGTGTTTCTATCGCGGAAATGCTTGAAAACAACGAAAACAAGTAATATAAATAAATATATAAACTTACAAAAAACGCAACGAGATCGTTGCGTTTTTTTGTTCTATATTTTTTTATTAAAGAATACTCTATATTAAAATGGATCTGTCTTTTTTAGGCGCTGAAATCGAAAACGCGATAAGTCTTTTAGATAAAGATAAACTTTATGAAATCAGGATCAGGAAAGGCTTTCCTGTCAAAATTTATTATAACGGCAAATTCGAATACTTAAACAGAATTAACGAAAACGGAATTAAAGTAAAGGTATTAGGGACGGAAGACGTTATAAATAACGTTATCTTTAATTTGACCGAAGGTTCGCTCTACGCATTTAACGACGACATAAAAGAAGGATATATTTCAAAGTTCGGACAAAGAGTGGGAATTGCCGGTGAATTCGTCTATATGGACGGAGTGATCAAGACTGTAAAGAATATCGAATCGCTTGTTATAAGAACTCCGCATGATGTCTACGGTGCAAGCAACGAATTTTTAGGTGAAATAGTTGATGGACGGGAAGTAAGAAACACGCTTATCGTTGCGCCGAAAAGGATGGGGAAAACAACCGTGTTAAAGGACTTGGCAAGAAAACTCGATAAACTAGGAAAAAACGTTCTTATTATCGACGAGAGAGCGGAGTTTGCGGACGTAAAAGGCGAAAACATAGATAAATATGTAAAAATAAAAAAGACCGACGCTTTCATTATGGCGCTACGAACTCTTTCGCCGGACGTTATAATTACGGACGAGTTGTCTTGCACCGAAGATTTTATTGCTGTAAAAGACGCCGTGCTTTCAGGGGTAAGCGTAATATCAAGTTGCCACGGCAACGGAATATCAGATTTGAAAGGGAAAAGTTTCTTTGTAAACGGAATTTTCGACAGGTATTTCGAGTTAACTTCGAAAGGATTGCCGGGAGTGATCTCGGCAGTTTACGATAAGTCATTTAATTTACTATGAAGATCGTTTTTGGGGTGCTTTTAGTTGCGATCTTTTCGCTCGTCGGTTTCATTATGAGTATTAAATATTCGGAAAGAAGAGCCTTTTATTGCGACTTTTATTCTTTTAATTCTAAATATATATTGAGCGTTTCATTATCCAAGGATACGTTATATTCGATTTTAGAAAAAAACGACTGTAAAAGCGACTTTTATAAAGTTGCTCTTGCTAAAATAAAGGGGATTCAAACAATCAAAAAATACGGTTACTTAAAATCAGAAGATTATAAGATTATCGATGAGTATTTTGATGGGCTCGGAAAGGGTGACGGTTACATAGAAAAGAGAAACGCGCTTAAATCGGAAGAAATACTAAAAGAAAAAAAGAAAAGTTGTGAACTGGAAGAGAAAAAGTACAAACCGCTCTTTATTAAACTCGGACTTTTGTTCGGCGCAATAGTTTTTATTCTTTTAATATAAAATGGACGTAAGTATTATAATTAAAATTGCCGCAATAGGTATTCTTATTGCAATTATAACGCAGATCTTAAAGAAAAGCGACAGAGACGATATTGCGACTTTAGTTTCTATTGCCGGGCTTATTATAGTTCTTACCCTTATCATAAATATGGTAAGCGAACTGTTTGAAAACATAAAGAGCATTTTTTATCTGTATTAAAATGATAAAAATAGTTGCGGTTTCGCTTTTAATTGCTTTCGTCGTACTCTTATTAAAAGGTTTCGACGATAAATATGCGTTGCTTTTAGGTCTTGCTTCAAGCGTTCTTCTGCTTTTAATGTCTAACGAATATATAGCGGAAATTTTCGCGTTTTTGACTGACCTTTTCGATAAATCCGGAATTGACGACGGGCTTTTGCGGATAGTCTTTAAGGTTACGGGAATCGGGTATCTCGTCGAGTTTTCCGCAGGGATAATAGAAGACGCAGGGTTAAAAAATTTGTCGGACAAACTCGTGTTTGTCGGTAAAATAATGATAATCGCAACGTCGCTTCCAGTTTTTTATGCGGTTTTTTCTATGTTTTCGGAGATGTTTTCGTGATAATTATTAAACGTTTTTTAGTGTTGATTACAATATTTTTAACAGTTTCTTACTTTTATCAACCAAAAATCGCAAAAGCGGAAGGTGAGAACGTCGATTCAATAGTAGAAGAAGAACTCTCTAAAATAGACCTTGAAGAACTTCGAAATTTTTATTTAGAACTGTCGCCGGATCTCGACTTAAAAGACGTTTTAATTAAAATCATTAAAGGAGAGTATGATTTTAGGTACGACTCTTTTTTCAGTTACGTTATTAAAATATTGTTTCAGAAAATAAACGGGTTTTTGCCTGATATTTTTTTGATCGTCGCTATCGCGCTTATATTAAGTATTTTAAAAAGCGGAAGGGGATTTGTCCTTTCTGACGAACTATCAAAAGTCACTTCCTTTATATTTGTGTTTATTATAGGCTTTATCATATTAAAGGATATATATAAATGTTTTGAAATAACGGGAAACACTATACAAAACCTATCGAAACTTGTTGAGATTATGTCACCCATAATCATAACTTTAACTCTCACGACGGGTGGGTTTAACGGTGCGAACTTCTTTAAACCGACAACTGTTATCGCAAGCGGAGGGTTTTCTGTTTTGATATCTTCCGTCGTTTTCCCGCTGGTTATTCTGCTTTTTACTTTCTCTTTTTTAGACGCGTTAAGCCAAGACTTTGATTTTTCGGGTTTTTCTTCATCCGTAACCGGTTTATTAAAGTTTGTTTTAGGGTTGTTGGTAACTGTATTCGGCATTTATTCCGTCGTATTCGAAGTCGTCGGTAGAAATATCGACGGGGTAAGCGTAAAAATTACAAAATATTTAATATCAAGTTCTGTTCCGATCGTCGGAAATATGGTAAAAGACGGACTTGACGTTATAATGCTCGGTTGTCTGCTTATAAAAAACGCGCTCGGACTCGTTTCAGTTATAGGAATTTTGTTTATTATTCTTTCTCCGCTGGTTTTTAACCTGACTTTACTTTTACTTTTTAAACTTTGTTCCGGATTTTGCGGTCTTTTCGGCGAAAACGGAACGGGAAAACTTATTAACGGCGCTTGTACCGGATTAAAATACTTAAATATTGCCTTGATCACGTCGTCATTTATTACTTTAACGTCGGTTTTGTCCGTTTGTCTTTCGGTAGGAAACGCCTTATGAGTTTTAAAGGGTACGTTATACTTTTATGTTCCTTAGTTATCGCAGTAACTTTAATTACTCTTTTTATTCCGAAAGGGAAAACGCAAAAAACATTAAAAACCGTTCTATCCGCCGTAATTATAATATCGCTTTTTAAGCCGATAACTTACTTAAAAGGAAAGTCTTTTGACTCGGACGATTATTCCTTTTTGTACGTTCAGGAAACGTTTAGGGACTATGCGAACGAGAAGTATATATCTTTAAACGAAAACGCCTGTCTGACTATTCTTAAAAATATGGGAATAAATGACGCGAAAGTATCTATAACGGCAAGTGAGTCCGAAGACTTTTTTTCGGTAAAATTCGCGGAAATCGATTTAAGCGGGGCAGTCATTATTCCGAAAAAGGAGAATATAGATATTAAAGAAGAGATCAAGAAGTCTGTTTCCGAATTTTTAAGAATTGATAAAGAGGCGGTATTTGTAAATTGAACGATGAAAAAAAAGAAGGCGTAAAGACTTTTTTAAACAAAATTAAAACGGACAAAAGAATAAAGATAATCGTTTTAATCGTCGTTCTGTCGGTGTTTGCGCTGTTTTTGTTTTTTTCTTTGTTTTCTTCAAACGAAAAGAGCTTGGAAACAGACGAAAACTACGTTTCTACGCTTGAAAACAAATTAGAAAACGTGCTTTCTAAAATATCCGGCGCAGGCAGAGTTTCGGTTATGATAACGGTAGAATCAGGCATGGAAACGGTACTTGCCACAAAGACAAACGTAACCGAGTCAAACGGGAAAAAGGTAACCGAAGAAACGCCGATCATCGTTAACGGAAAGACGGTGGTTTTAAAGGAAAA
>CAMPBJ010000076.1 GCA_946637575.1 uncultured Clostridia bacterium
TTTACGTCTACGTAACGGTCGTCACGCTGAACGGCTTTGTCGATATCAACGCCGAAAAGCATAACGTTTGCAAAGTTCGTGATAACGTAGTAATCGGTGATCTGAGCAAAACCTTCGGTGTTGTCGATCGCGCCGATCGTTACGAAGTGGTTCGCCTGTTCGTCGATAGGTAAGAACGCTTTCGATAAATCGACTATAACGTGGTTTGCGGTGTAGTCGGTATAACTCTTTGACCTATCCGCATATTCGTTGATGGTCTTTCTCTCTGCGTCGGCAAGTATCGAGGTCATGGTGTAAGCGCCGCTGAGTCTCTTTAAGCCGACGTAAACGTTTTCTACAAGAGACGGAGTACCGTTCTTTTGCGCAAAGAACATCGGAGCGATCAAGGTCGTTTCGATTCCTATCGTAAGATCCTTAAATCCGATGTTTTTGAATTCGCCGACAAAGATGCCGCCGACAAATCCGCCTTCGACGGACGCGTAGTTGGAAGAACCGAGTCCTTTTCTCGACTGAGCGAGCGTAAGATTTTCGATCGTATGTCCGTTACCGTCGATAGTACCGGTAAAGACGGCGGTCGTCAATATGCTCCACCATTTGCTTTCCGAACCGCCCGTCGATTTGTAGTAGTAATAACCCCTACCGTCGGTAATGGGTTGGAACGTGGTTTCGGCGCAAACGGTAAACGTTTCGCCAGAAACGGGAGTTCCTGTGTATGTAATGCCATACTGTGAAAGCGTTACGTTCGTTTCGTCTAATTGCCAAGCAGAGCCGTTATAAGTAAAGACGTATTCGCCCTCGGTATTCGCTACTTTCGACGCGAACGTGGTCTTGTTTATAGTTATTGTAACTGTGCCGCTACCGTTCTTGCCGGTGCCGACATACTGGTAAATTTCGGGAGTAACCGGCGTCCAGTCTTCCTGAACCGAAACGACTATACTCGTACCGTCGGCAAGGCTCTCTCCATCGATTAACGTGAAAGT
Organism: uncultured Clostridia bacterium; assembly: GCA_946637575.1. Lineage (GTDB taxonomy): Bacteria > Bacillota > Clostridia > Christensenellales > Borkfalkiaceae > UBA1259. Next base: position 981 of record CAMPBJ010000076.1, read on the forward strand.
AATACCGAACAGACTTGAAAGTTCGGCAGTGGTGTATTCGGTCGTATTATGGTCGTAAACCCATTTACCTGACGAAGTGCTGTACTGGAAGGCATGCTGTCCGTTCTTTTCCGCGCCATACTCTCCGAGTTCGACTATCTTCGCGGTAAACGTACTGTCGTTGACTGCAAAGGTTGCTAAAACGTTGCCTACGTCTCCCTTCTGGATATTCGAGACCATATTCGGTACGCCCCTAAAGGGATATACCTTGCCGAGCCCCGTTATCGCTATATCGTTAAAGAATACGTATTCCCCGCCGTAGTACTTTTTAGCCTTGACGCTGTAGTCGTTAACCGCAGGATCGTCGTCCGCCAAGAGGTCGGAGACCGCGGAAATAGCCCTTAAATCGGCTTCGTTATAAATACCTTTTGCAATGATCTCTACAGGAATAGTAAGTTCGTGATCCGCACCGTTCTCGTCGCTTAAATGAACGACAAGAGAGCCGGCACCGTATCTTCCGGCAAACGCGCCGTAAGTCGTTACGTTCTTAGTTTCCATGGAATCCGCGTCGATAAAGTCGTAACTGTCAACCGACGCATATTCGCCGACTGCGGCGATATAGTTTACCGTTTCCGCACCGTAACGGACTACGCCGTACGTATCGTCGAAAGGTAAGTTTTCAATATCCAAGGTCGAACCCGCGAGCGCGGAAGTAGCCGCTCCCGCCGTTACGGTGTAACCTAAATCTATCTTTAAAGCCGTGGAGAAACTGGTAAGTAAGCAGGAGACGTTGGAAATGCAAAGTTCGCCGTCCAAGTCGCCCAAAACAACCTTGAATCCGCGGAACCTACGCGCGTAAGCCCCGAAAGTACCGCCTTCCAAAAGCGAAGTACCGGTAACGACGGAGAACACCTGTTCGCTACCGTCGGTCGCGGGACTAAAAGAAACGGTCTTCCACACAAGTGCGCCGCCCTCTTCAACGCCGATTTTCACAAGATACATAGCGTTGCCCGTAGCACCGGGGATAGCGGCTTCTTTAGCGCTTAAAAGTCTGTACTTAAACGAGAAACCGTCAGTACCGACAGACGCGCCCGTGGACGAAAAGAAGGTCGCTTCCGCGGGTTCGGAGATGTTGCCGTTAGCGGTGTAGTAGTAGCCTTTATCACCGGTAGAGCCTGATAAGAAGTAAGCGCCTTTCGTTTCAAAACCGGTGGTCGTAGCACTGTCATATATTATAGGCTTTGCCGTCTCGGCAGTCGTCGAAGTGCCTTTGGATAACGCCCATTTTGCGGTGTAACTGATAGCCTTAACCGTGGTGTCGATAGCGCCGGTAACGTCGTTTTTCCAACCGACGAAATTAAAGCCGGATTTTGACGGCGAGGCATGAACGGCGTCGCCGAAACTCTTCGCCGTGTCGGTGTAAAGCACCGTACCGTCGACGTCTTTATAAGTAATGGTAAAGTTTTCGTAATAATACTGTTTAAGTGCGGTTTCGAGTTCGGAGGATATTCCGCCCGCCTCTACCGTAGCTTTAGCAACGCCTGCAAGCGAATAATCGGACGCGGAGTTGTTGGAATATGTATAATTATCGTTATCGTCGATAAATAACGCGGAAGACGTAAAGTTCGTCGCCCATGCCTTTTGAGGTATGTTATAGACAACAACTCTCGTAGACGCGCCGACAACGTTTGATCCCGACATAATCGGTTGCCAAGAATTCGTCGTATCAACGACCGCCCTGCTCTTAGTCTGGAGCGTAAGCGCTTCGTGCTCGCCTTCCGTACCGCTTAAATAGTGGGAAGGAATAAGAACGAATTTGGACTCGTATCCCTCTTTCAATGTAAGATAATCGGTAGTCCCTTCCCTCGTAAGCACGGGAACGCCGCCTACATTTTCAAAATACGTGTTTAAGTGTGCCGATTCAACTCTGATCCAGAACACAAGAGCGTTCGGACGTTCCTCCGAAGTTACCCTTGCTGTTGCGGAAGAAATGCTGAATCCGTCCGAAACGGCCGCTTTAGCAACGCGGTTGTTCGTTCTAAATGCAACGAACCCCATTACGGTAAAGCAGCAGAATAAAGCGACAAGTATTGCAAGTAACTTATTTCTTAACTTCAACATAAAATTGCCTCCATCTCCCTTAATTATTGAACCAGCCGTTGTCTCCGATATCTATACTCGGCGAAGTATCGTAGAGTTCGATAGACCGACTGTCAAAAACGACCAGTTCTACGCTCGGTTCTTCGTATCTTAATTTAGACGCGAAAACCGACGCGTGCGCACTAAAGACCGATCTCTCGGTCTTTTCCGATAAAGCATTTTTCCTTACTTCACCCATTTTTCCATCTCCAAAAAACGTTTTTTCAACAGAATATTAAAAACCACGATAAACGTTGCCGTTTATGCGCAAGTTTTTAAGATTTACCAGCCGGTTTCGGAAAAATCGAGTTCCGATTCCGTGCCGCCTTGCGGTATCTGTTCTTTTCCCCCGTTGCCCGCATTATTACAGGCAAAACAAGTGAAAACCGCGAAGAAGGTTACGACGATCAAACACAAAGATAACAGTATTTTTTTCATGCCACACCTCCGCAATTAAATAAAAGGTCTGATTTTGGGCATAATATACCCCCACTTTCCTTTTATACATTATTATAATACCTTAGGCGGCGCGAAAAATCAAGTGTTTTTATGAAAAATTAAAACAATTTTTGTTTTTTTTGACATAGATTTTATATGTGGTTTTTGGTAAAAATAAAACAATTTTTGTTCAAAACCCAAAAACCGCAAGTAAATTACTTGCGGTTTTTGGGTTGATTCTTTTTCGGGTTTTAAAATGAAAAAAGACGGAAGATTTTACTTCCGCCTTTTTTTATTGAGGTATTAAATTAAGCGTTCTGAACGGTAATTCCTTCAAAGAACTCGATTTCGGATCCGTTGAATGTAGCGCCGTTATTGTCAACCCAATCGATACCGTTTTCAGGATCGAATACTACGTAAACGTATCTTCCGTTAGAAGTCATCGCGCCTAATCTGTCGATAACGACTACGTTTTCAAACGTACTCGTATATTCGCCGTCAGCCGTCGTTATCCAGCCGAAGTAAGACGCTGCATATTCTTCCATCAAGAAGTCGCCAGTGTCAACCGTAACGTTTTTGAACGTGCAGCCGTCAACGTATGCGTGGAATAAACCGCCGGTGCTGAATTCGCCGTCTTCATCATAGCATGCATCGTCTTCGTCCAAATCCGTTATATCCGTATAAACAACGGTAACGGTATCTAAGGTGGCGTTTTCGCCCGCGTGCGCGATAATCGATACCATATCGAGCGTTACGCCGTCGAAAGTTACGTTCTTTATGGTTCCGGTAAGAGTGCCTTTTACAAACGAGCCGCTCTCCGTCGTGAACGCGATGTTCGAGATCTTGTGTCCCGCGCCGTCGAACGTACCCGCAAAGTCACCGTCTATTCCTGCCCAAACCGCGTCTTCATAGTCGATATCAGCGCTTAAAACGATGTATGCGTTTTCATTTGCGCTTATCGCCATACCGATAGTGTCAAGTTCGGATTTGGTTGAAACGATTACGTCCGCAAATACTACCGGAACTGCGATTTTATAAGCCACGCTGTTTGCTATGGTTACAACGTAAATAGTGTCAGCACCTGCTACCGCGCCTTCGAGCAAAGTAGCGTTGAACGCAACTTTGCCATCGGTAACGGTTATTAAATGAGCGTCTTCAACTATTTCGCCGCCGTAAACCACGTTTGCAGTCTCGCCTACGTAATCGGATACCGCGGTAAGATCGAGTACCGCGCTTTCATTCGTCAATGAGACAAACTGTGCGTCGGTTATATCGTCTACAAGCGTTGCGTTAAGTCCGGTTCCGGGATCGCCGTCGGTTGCAGAAAGTTTTTCGATGAGCCAGCCCCAGTACGTCTTGTCGAAGGTCGAAAGGTTGGTCTTTACGCCCGTTGCGCTGGTGATGGAGAACAAAGTGTTTTCAATATTGAACTTGCTGTCCGCAGCGTAAGCCGCCTTGAACTCGGCATAAGTCGCATATGCTCCGAGATTAGCCGCGTTCTGAACTTTCAGGGACTGACCTGTTGCAAGTTCGGTATCTTCGGTCCATACACCGCTTAACATCTTATAGTTCTTCCAGCCGTCGGCGGTATAAGTGACGTGCTGGCTTGCGGAGTTATGCCAGGTGTTAACGATCGCCATGTTTTCTTTGATACCGACTACGTAAACGCCGTCGATACCGTAGTTACCGTACGAACCGGTCATGGGGTTAATACCGTAAGCATTACCTATTGCCGCGAAGCCGTGTTTACCAT
>CAMPBJ010000077.1 GCA_946637575.1 uncultured Clostridia bacterium
GTAGATTTTAGAGAATCTGTTCGGAATAAAACGAACGCTCTTTTTCTTTACCGCTTCGATCGCGGGTTTTGCGAGCGGTTCCATTTTTACGAACCATTGTTTAGAAACGATAGGTTCTACGGTATGGTGACAGCGGTAACAATGCCCTACGCTGTGATGCAACGGCTCTATTTTTTCTAAAACGCCCGTATCTTTTAGTTCTTTTACGACTTCTTCCCTGCATTTAAGCGCGTCTAAACCGCAATACTTGCCCGCGTTTTCGTTCATAGTTCCGTCGTCGTTAATAACGCGGATAACGGGAAGATCGTGGCGGAGACCTACTTCGAAGTCGTTAGGATCGTGCGCGGGAGTGATCTTGACCGCGCCCGTGCCGAACTCTAACTCGACGTAATCGTCGAACACGACCGGAATTTCTTTGTTTACGATAGGAAGAATAAGCGTTTTTCCTTCAAAACCCTTGTAACGCTTATCTTTGGGATTTACCGCGACCGCAGTATCGCCGAACATGGTTTCGGGACGGGAAGTCGCAACCGTAACGTAATTATCCTCGCCCTTTACCTGATATTTTATGTACCAAAGGTGGCTGTCTTCTTCGGCGTATTCGACTTCCGCGTCTGAAAGCGCGGTCTTGCACTCGGGACACCAGTTTATGATCCTGTTGCCCTGATAGATAAGCCCTTTATTATAAAGATTTACGAAGACTTCCTTTACCGCTCTCGAACATCTTTCGTCCATAGTAAAGGAAAGGCGCGACCAGTCGCACGAAGAACCGAGCGTTTTTAACTGCTCGACGATCCTTCCGCCGTATTTTTCCTTCCACGCCCAAGCGCGTTTTAAGAAACCTTCCCTACCGACGTCGGATTTTGAAAGTCCTTCTTTTGCCATCTGCTCAACGATCTTTACTTCGGTAGCGATGGAAGCGTGGTCTGTTCCGGGAAGCCAAAGCGCGGAATAACCCTGCATTCTCTTAAATCTGATTATCGTGTCCTGCAAGGTCTCGTCTAAGGCGTGCCCCATATGAAGTTGCCCCGTAATGTTGGGCGGCGGAATAACGATAGTAAACGGAAGTTTGTCCGCGTCGACTTCGGCACGGAAATAACCGTTTTCTTCCCACTCTCTGTAAATATCCTTCTCGAATTCGGAAGGATTGTACGTTTTTGCCATATCCATAGGCGAATTTCTCCAAGTTAAACTTTTTTTATTATACATTTTATATTTTGAAAAGTCAATTATATTGCAAGCGCATTGTCAATTAAAAATTTGTTTTCATACTATAAACTATAAAAATCAAACGGAGAACTGTTATGAAAAAATTTTTTCTCGTACTTACGGCGCTTATTCTCGCCGTTCTACCGGCAGCAGCGTGCCAAAAAAGCGACGGCAAAACCGTTTCTTTAAACGAAGTAACCCACTCTGTATTCTACGCACCGTTATACGTCGCGATAGAAAACGGGTACTTTAAAGAAGAAGGCATTACGCTTACCTTGACCAACGGCGGCGGCGCTGATAACTCGATGACCGCCGTGCTTTCGGGAACGGCGGACATCGGCTTAATGGGACCTGAAACCGTAATTTACGTACAGAACCAAGGCAAGAAAGACGCACCTAAAGTGTTTGCGAGTTTAACGCAAAAAGACGGCGCTTTCCTCGTTTCGAGAATTAACGAGCCAAATTTTTCCTGGACTGATTTACGCGGAAAAGAGATCCTTGCCGGAAGAAAAGGCGGCGTTCCCGCGATGTCTTTCGAGTACGTGTTAAACAAGTTAGGGTTAAAGAGCGGCGAAGATTTTAATTTAAACTACGACGTTCAGTTTAATCTTATGACGAGCGCTTTCGTATCGGGTACGGCGGACTACTGCACGGTATTCGAGCCAACCGCTTCCGAATACGAAGAGCAAGGAAAGTGGCACGTTGTCGCGTCGGTCGGCGAACAGGCGGGAGAAATCCCCTACACCGCATTTATCGCGCTCGACAGCTATATAAATAAAAACCCCGAAACGGTAAAATCTTTCTTAAAAGCGATTAAAAAGGCGTTTATATTTATCGGAACGCACACGGATAAAGAAGTCGCGGAAGCGATTGTAAAGCAATTCCCCTCGACAACGATAAAATCGCTCCAAAAGTCGGTTGAAAGTTACCGTAGAATAAACGCGTGGAAAACAAATATGCAACCGACCGAAGAAAGTTTTACTAGGTTACAGGATATTATGGAAAACTCCGGCGAACTCGCTAAAAGGATTAGTTACGGAGATATTGTAAACCTAAAATACGCAAAAGAAATATTCGGATAAAGAAGAATTAAACAAATGAAGAAAATACTTGAACTTAAAAACGTAGGCTTAACCTATCAAACGCCGAAAGATGAAATAAACGCAGTAAGCGGCTTATCGTTTTCAGTAAACGAAGGCGAATTTGTTTCAATAATCGGTCCGTCCGGTTGCGGTAAAACGACCGTGCTTTCAATGATCGCGGGGTTGATCCCCGCAACCGGCGGCAAAATAGAATTTCTCGCCAAAAAAGAGCGTAAAGACTGTATCGGTTACATGCTCCAAAAGGATCAACTGTTCCCGTGGAGAACGATAGAGAAGAATATATTATTACCGCTTGAAATCAAAAAGAGCCTGACAAAAGAGCGAAAGGAGTACGCGAATTCTTTACTTAAAAAGTACGGGCTTTACGAGTTTAAGGATAACTACCCTTCCGAACTTTCGGGCGGCATGAGACAGAGAGTCGCGCTTATAAGAACGCTTGTTTTTTCTCCGGATATACTTTTGTTAGACGAGCCGTTCTCCGCGATAGATTATCAGACGAGATTGTCTGTTTGTAACGACGTTTACTCGATAATAAAAGCGGAACATAAAACGGCGATACTCGTTACTCACGATATATCGGAAGCGATTTCGATGTCTGATAAGATCGTCGTTTTAACTAAAAGACCTGCGAAGGTAAAGTCGGAGTTCTTCCCCGGGTTGAGCGGCGAAACCCCGCTTAAAAGACGGGAATTACCCGAGTTTTCTTTGCTCTTTGAAAAAATTTGGAAGGAACTTAACTGATGAAACACGAAAGTTTTTCTGTAAACAGGATAGAATATCTTAAAAAAAGAAGGAAGAACACAGTTACCGTCCACGTTTTGAGGATAGGTCTTCTACTTCTCGCTTTATCGCTCTGGGAATTGCTCGCTCAATTTAACGTAATCGACTCGTTTATTACGAGCAGTCCGTCAAAGATCGCGGTAACCGTGTACAAATTGTTTGCGGAAGACTCCCTCGCCTACCATATGGGCGTAACGCTTTACGAGACGATGCTCGGCTTTCTGATCGCGGTAGCGCTCGGGTATGCTGTTGCGATAATGCTTTGGTGGTCTGACACGTTAAAACGCGTTTTGGAGCCGTATATCGTAGTATTAAACAGTCTTCCTAAAATAGCGTTAGGCCCGATCATCATAATATGGTGCGGGAGCGGAACGAAGGCTATTATATTTATGACCGTGCTCGTAAGCGTAGTCGTGGCAACGATCACTATGCTCGGCGGATTTTTAGCGACGGATAAAAACAAAGTTTTGCTGTTAAGATCCATGGGCGCGACAAAAGTGCAGATAATGACAAAACTCGTAGTGCCGAGTTCCGTTCCGACCTTTATAAGCATGCTTAAAATAAGCATAGGTATGGCTTGGATCGGTTCTATTATGGGCGAATATCTCGTATCACGCGCAGGACTCGGATATCTTATCGTTTACGGCGGTCAGGTATTTAAATTAGATCTCGTAATGGCGGCGACCGTCATACTTTGCGTTTTGGCAAGTCTTCTTTACGGCGCGGTCGCGCTGTTAGAAAGGAAAATAGTCAAATAAAAATAAACGCGGTATTATTATACCGCGTTTTCTTTTAGTTTTGCATCAGATCTTTCAGGGAAATACCGTCGAAAAAACCGTTAAGCATTTCGTAGAGTTTTTTCCACATAGGAAGCGTCTTGCAGTTTTCCGCCCTGTTGCACTTTTCCGCGCCTGACGATAAGCAAGAGATGGGCGCAAGGTCGCCTTCGGTAACCCTTAATATTTCGCCCACCGAATAATCTTCGGAAGGACGCAAGAGTTTATATCCTCCGCCTTTACCGTGCACGGCGGCAACAAGCCCCGCTTTCGAAAGGTCGGTCATTATCCCTTCTAAATACTTCTGGGAAACTTCCTGTCTTTCCACGATCTCTTTTAGCGGAACGTAACCGTTCCCGCTATGCTCGGCAAGATCTACCATAACGCGCAAAGCGTATCTTCCCCTGGTGGATATCTTCATTTTACTTTCCTTTGTTTTCCTTCTTTTTCCTGTAATCTTCGATAGCGTTCTTTATCGCCTCTTCGGCAAGCACAGAGCAGTGCATTTTGTAAGCGGGAAGACCGTCAAGCGCTTCGGCTACGGCTTTGTTCGTAAGGTCGAGTGCCTCTGATACGGGTTTCCCCTTGATAAGTTCGGTCGCCATCGAAGAAGACGCGATCGCGCTGCCGCACCCGAAAGTCTCGAACTTTACGTCGGTGATAATTTCGTCGTCGATTTTAAGATAAATCCGCATTATATCTCCGCACTTTGCGTTTCCGACTTCGCCTATTCCGTCCGCATTTTCGATCACGCCAAGATTTCTCGGGTTGCGGAAATGATCCATAACTTTTTCGCTGTATAATGCCATACGCTCTCCTACTTTATAATAAATTCTTTCTTTCCTGTCGTAAGATCGCGCCATACAGGAGATATGCTCCTTAAATAGTATACCACGTCTTTCACGCTTTGAACAGTATATTTTACTTCTTCTTCCGTCGTTTCTTCGGACAACGTAAGCCGAAGCGAGCCGTGCGCAACGTCGTGCACCCTGCCTATCGCAAGTAAAACGTGGCTCGGGTCTAACGAGCCAGAAGTACACGCAGAACCTGACGACGCGTATACCCCTTTATCGCTTAAAAGAAGCAAAAGCGCCTCGCCCTCGATCCCCTCGAAACAAAAACTCGCGTTGCCGGGCAGTCTTCTTTCCCTGTCTCCGTTAAGCGCGGAGTGAGGTATTTCCAGTATGCCGTCGATCAGCATATCGCGAAGTTTTACGGTTTTCGCGTTTTTGATTTCGAGATCTTTATACGCCTCGTCTATCGCTACGGCTGTTCCTACTATCCCGGGCACGTTTTCAGTTCCCGCGCGTTTTCCCTTTTCCTGCGCTCCGCCGTTTATTAAAGTATAAAGCGGTACGCCCTTTTTTACGTACAGCG
>CAMPBJ010000078.1 GCA_946637575.1 uncultured Clostridia bacterium
GAAACGGTAAACAGGGCTTTCCCCACGTTCCCGTAACTATCTTTTGCGGTATAAACTACCGTGTAAACGTCTTTATAGGATAAAAGTATCTTCCCGTCGATTACGGAAACGTTGGTCTCGCCGTCCGTAGAATATCCGCGGTAAACCGCTAAATCCACTCCGCCGACAAGGTTAACGTCTATCGCCCTTGCGGAAGGGAGCGTAAATTCGTCGCCCACAGCACCGTAAACGCCCGTGGGGGTGGTCTTAACGCTATCAACTAAAATCGTCGGCGCGACGTCGTCAAAGTATTCTTTGTCCGCAAGGTCTTTTAAGTTCTCGCCGCCGATGGAGACGATCTCCGTTTTTGCGTAAGTGGATTCGTACCCGTCCGCGTAGATCGTAACGAAAACTTCGCCCGTGGTAAAGCCGGGGAACAAGTTACCCGCCGTGTAGATAAGCGGTTCGTCAAGGTCGGTAACCAAGAAGTTGTCTCCGCCGTTATAGGAGAGATACACGCGGTTGGTCTTCATATCGTATTTCCAAACCGTACCCGTATTCATCGCGGTACGCATATTATACATACCCACGTTCATAGACCCGCTGCCCATCCACACTCTGTAAACGCTTCCGTCGAGCGTAATTATTCTCGAAGGGCCGAGCACCTGCGTAACGCCCTTGTCCATACCCGTTACGGCTTGAAGGTTGGTCTTAACTCCCGGGAACAGACAGCCGGTATAATTTACGGACTTTTGCATGCGGAGTTCTATATATACGTTCGGATCATAACAGTCGGTAAGGCGTACCCAGCCTTCCAAAACGTCGGGGATATACCTTCCGTCTTCGTCAAAATGCCCGTATCTTCCGTCAAGTTCGATGATCTCGGAAAGTCCGTCTTCGCCCGCATTTCTTAAATCAAGCACTTTATTATAGATAAAGGTCGTTCCGGACTTTAAGTCCACGAAAAGCCCGTCCTTTCCGCAGAAAAGTTTATTGTTCTCGTCGGTAACCGCTATCGTTCCGCCGGCGGGGTTTGAAAGCGTAAAGTAGTCGGAATACACTTCGACTTTCTGTATAGCGGTACAGGTTACGCCCGAATAGTCGAAAAAGTAGCGTAGTTCGTACGTACCCGTCTCGTTTACCCGTATTTTCCCTGCCTTAACTATCTTTCCGTCGGGATAGACGATAACGCCGTTCGTCGCGGTCTTTTCGCCGTAATAGTCGACCGTCGTGCTTTCAGGCACGTCGAGTTCGGTGTTTACGGCGACTCTTTTTGCCACCACGCCGTCGATTTCAAGCGTATATGCGCGCGCGGTGGTTTTATTGAGCGAGAGAACGCCGAATACGCCGAACGCTACGGCAAGGCATAAAAGAGCGACTGAAAGTATTATTTTACTCTTTATTGATCTCATCTTTATTTAATCACTCCTTCATACCGCCCATTGTAAGGTTGGTCATAAGTTTTTTATTGAATACCGAGAAAATAAGGATTATCGGGATAGCGAACACCATTAAGGCGGCCATTCTCCTCGTCGCGTGGTTAAACGCGCTGCCCGAGTCGAGCGTCGTGGTGTAGTAGATAGCGTACGAGAGCGTCGGCTTCGACGGTAAGTACATCATAGGCGTCGTAAAGTCGTTCCAGAAGTTGACAAATAAAATCAAAAACACCGTAAAGAAAATATTCGCGGCAAGCGGGATATATATTCTGAACATTACCGAAAATTGCGACGCGCCGTCTATTTCCGCCGCCTCCCCGTATCCGGACGAAAGCCCCCTAAAATATGCAAAGAAAATAAGAAAATAAATGTTCGTAAAACTTGCGCGTCTTAAAAACTCGCCTATAAAGGTGTTGTACAGCCTTAAAGAGCGCATGAGATTGATGGTAGAAGGCATCGCGCCGACGATAGGCGTCGCGATGACGAAAAGCACCAGCGCGTACAAAAAGCCCGCCACTTTGTTGCGGTACATCGCGCAAAGATAACCCATGTACATCGGCATAAACGCCGCGACGAGCGCGCTTCCGCCCGCGTATATAAACGTGTTGACGGTGCTGCTAAGTATATCCGCCCTTATCGGAGCGTTAACGCGTTCCTGCGTGAACAGACCGACGATGTAACTTTTGTAAAGGTCTAACCTTATGTTGTTTACCGCGTAGATAAAGTTGCCGAAAATATTATTCGGGTACTGACGGTCGAGCGACCACCACTTCATATTCGGAAGCCCGAAAACGTTTCCGTCCGTCTCCACGTCGAGATACTGTTTTAATGAAATGTTGATCCCGAGCAGGAAAAGCCCGAACATCAGTACGGTATAGAGTATCAGGGCTATAAGTAACACCGTAAAGAAGGCGTCAAGTTTAGTATGCTTTGCTTTGATCTTTTTACGCATATACGCCTCCTTATTTTTCCGACGGGCTGAACGACTCTAAAAGTTTCTTCACGCCGAAGGATATGGGGATTATGATAAAACTTATCATAACGCCGAACGCCGACAGCTGAGAGTAAGAGAGTTTACCGTTATCGGGGTTAGAAGTCCAAGCGGTGGACGGGATTATCTCCGAATCGTACGCTTGCTGGAACAGGTAGTACCCTACCGTTCTCATCCCCGGCGGAACGCCGAACTTATCGTAGAAGGTAATTAAACTCATCTGATCGACGAACAGTTCCGCGATGCCGACAAGAACGAAAGTAACGAACGTGCCGTAGATCATAGGCACGGTGATGTAAATAAGTTCTTTTATCGAAGTAACGCCGTCTATCTGCGCGGATTCCGAAATGCTTTCGTCGATAGCGGACATTGCGCTGGTAAAAATAAGCGTCTGTCCGGCAAAGCCAAGCCATAAATTAAAGAAAATTATGGTGGCAAAACTCGTTTCGGGGTTTGTAATAAGCCCGAATTCCATGCCGAATACCGACACTATCGCGTTATCCGCAAAGTACCTGAAAAGGTAAACCATTATTAAGTTTGAGATTATGTTCGGCAAAAAGAGTATTACCCTAAAAAATCTCGAACCGAACACGTGCTTATAAACGTAATAGGAAAAAAGGATCGAAACGGGAAGACCGATAAGAAGTTTGAACCCCCATAGAATAAGGGAGTTTGTTATCATCTTCCAGTTTTCGCCGTAGGAGAGCATCTTAAACACGACCGCAAAGTTTTCAAAACCCGCAAAGGAAGTTTTGTACCCCACTTCGCCGTTCGTCAGCGGTTCGTATTTTTTAAATGCCATCACTATCGCGTTTACGCTTATAACGCCGTAAAACAGCACGAAGAGTATGATAGGGATCACTATCATAAGTCCGAAGAATATATTCCGTTTACGATCTCTCGTCAACACTTTCGCCTTCATATGCGTCTCCGTTTCGCCTGTGCGCTATAAGATTTTACGCCGTTAAATCCGTAAGTCCGTCCACGTCGGTTACCGTACCGCTACCTTTATACATACCCGTCCACACGGCTTTTCCTATCGCCTGTTTTGTGAATATCTCTTCGACGGTCCTGTAACCCGCTTTTTTCTGTATCGCTATCGCCTCGTAGAAACTTGCGGCGACTCCGCTTACCTTAAATATCGCGTTGTCCCAGCTTTGTTTGAACGCGGCGGTATTGCTCTTGAACGTTTCGTTATCGCCCGCAAAATAGACGACCTTGTTGTTACCCGTGCTTATCATTTTCAAAAGATGCGTGCCGTAAGAACTTATCTTCGCCTTATCCGTTTCGGAAAGGTCGTAGTTCATCGACCTTAAAATCGAAGTACCGGCGGTGTAAGCCGAAAGTTCCGCGTCGGTGTACAAGAACTTCAAAAAGTCCTTGCACGCGCGCATAAGTCCGGGGTTAGATTCCACGTTCTTATTGATAACGAACATACCGTAGTTCATTTCAAGTAAGGTCTGCGGCTTTCCTTCGCCCTCGGTTACGGTCTCCTTAAAGTTGACGGGAAGGGGCATAACGCGAACGTCTCTTTCTTCGTGCATACCTGCGTCGAGATACCTTTCGTCCTCCCACATCTTAAAGTAGTTGTCGCCCTCGGTCGCCTCGTTATACCAGTAACTTCCGTCGAGGTGCATGGCGATCTTCGTTCTTCCGCTCGAATCGCTGAACACGAACTTACTCATAGCGGACTTCTGATCGTCGTTATTCGTTACCGACGGTCCGAACCACGATTTTTTCACGCAAAGATCCATAAACGCTTCCGCGTAGTATTTTTCGACCGCCCAGGTCGTGTAGTAACCGTTTTCTTCGGTAATTTCAACGACTTTGGTTTTCGGCTTTCTAACCGCTAAAACGGGGTTACCGCTACCGTCTACTCCGGGGAACAGATATTCTTCCGAAAATCCGGTAACTATTTCCGCTTCGCCGTCGAAGTTGTAGTTACCCATCGCCTTCTCGTACCCTAAAAGCGAAGTGTAGATCGCGGAGAGAAGGAAGTTGGAGTAATACTTATAACCGCCCGTAAAGTTGAACGGGTTTATGGTTTTCGTCTTCATGTATTCGCAAAGCGCGATGAGTTCGTACAAAGAAGACGGCAGTCCGTCGTCCTCGGTGTTGAAAACTCCGTCAGGCCCGCAGGACTTCATATACTCGTAGTTGCCGTTCGCGTTCGGAAGGAAGAAGTACGTGTCCGCAAGAACTTCGGACTCGAACTCGACCAAAAGTCCTTCGTTAGAAGAGTCGGCTATCGTCTCTTCGTTGGCAAAGTAAAGATGATATCTGTCGAACAGATTTTTGTCGTACGATATCGTCGGGTAGTATTCGCAGGTAGGTCCGCCGTAATAATGCCCGTTGTACATATATCTCGAACGCTGTTCTTCGGAGATCTTGTCTAACGGTGAGATCGGAACGCCGTTGCGAAGGTCCGACTTTTCGGTAAGCACGTCGTCGATACAAAGAACCTTCCCCGCCCTCGCATCGTTTTCGATGCTCATCTCGTCCATAAGATCGAATATCGCCGAACCCGAAGTCTCCGCGTTCTTAATTGACGGATCGGCTATCGCGCTGGGAAGGATCACAACGCCCTTCTTTCCGCTTTCGTATTCTTCGTCCGCCTTTAACTCGGAAAAGCGTTTGCCGGCTTCTTCAAGCCACTTAACGCCCGTTCCGCCGCTTTTAAGTTCAACGTAGATCTTCGTCTTCGAATCGTTGGCGTCGGGACCTGAACACCCGATTATTGCCACCGAGGAAAACACAAAAAGCAAACAACAAA
>CAMPBJ010000079.1 GCA_946637575.1 uncultured Clostridia bacterium
CGCGGCTGTTAACCGCGGTGTCGTCAGTTCAAGTCTGTCAGGGGCAGCCAAAAAAAACAGAGCACAGATTGTGCTCTGTTTTTTTGTTTGTTTTTGTGAAGTTTCGCGCGGCGAAACCGTATTGACAACCGGGATTATAAAGCGTATAATAAAAATAACGTTTTACCCGGCGGTGAGACGGCGGAGAGAAGTTCAAGGGGGAAAATACTATGGCAAGTAAAGACGCCGCGAGCGGCGGACTTAAACTAAACTACAAGCGCACGCTGACGATAGGCTTTGCCTTTTTCGGCATTTTACTTTTGTGGCAGGTGTACGACCTTTGGTGTCCGCCGTTTTTGACAGAACTGTTTAAAACCGCGTTCGGTGTAACGGATGAAAAACAGGTGCAGTATCTCGTCGGTATTATGATGGCGATCGACAATTTAGCCGCGCTTATCCTTCTTCCGATATTCGGAAAACTTTCGGACAGGACTCACACCAAGATCGGCAAGCGTATGCCGTTTATTTTAGTCGGCACGTTCGTCTGCGCGGTGGCGTTTCCGTTTATTCCCGTATTTTTCCACTTCCATAACGTCGTCGGCACTATCGCCATGATGATGATAGTTTTGGTTTTTGCCATGATGTACAGAAACCCGGCCGTCGCGCTTATGCCGGATATGACGCCGAAGCCTTTAAGGAGCAAGGCGAACGGGCTTATCAACATAATGGGTTACATAGGCGGTGCGTTTGCGACAGTCGTCGGCATGGTGTTCGTTCTCTCGAAGTATTTAGGCACGACAGAGGGCGCGGTAGACTCCTGGGCGTATCAGAATATCTGGGCGGTGGAAGCGCCGTTCTTGATCGCTTCCGTTTTGATGCTTATCTCAGCGCTCGTTCTCTTCTTTAACATAAAGGAAAATAGAATCGCGGAAGAAGTTAAGGACGAAATGGCGCTCGGCGAAGAGTTGAGCGAGGCGGCGGATAAAATAGACGTCGACGACGAACGCCCGATGACCAAAGCGAACAAAATAATGCTGTTTTTGATACTCGGCGCGGAGTTCTTCTGGTTTATGGCGGACAACGGCGTTTCGACGTTCTTAAATAACTACGTTATCTACGGGCTTAACGGTTCGTCGGCGTCCACGTCGCTTTTAACGATAGTCGGCGGGGTTGGCTCGGTCGTCGGTTTTATCTTCGGCGGACTTATCGCGGAGAAGATATCGAGAAAGTACACGGTCGTTTTAGGACTGTTCCTGACGCTTTTATCCTACGTGCTGTGGACGGTGCTTACCTTTGCGGTGGGGCTTTCCGGCGCAAAGATCCCTATGTGGCTGATCGTTCTTTGGCTCGTCAAGGGGTTCGGTATGTCTTTGGTCCACGTCAATTCCTATCCTATGGTCGTGGAACTTTGCTCCGGCAAGAAGATAGGCGCGTTCACGGGGTACTACTACGCGTCTTCCATGGCGGCGCAGACCATAACCCCCGTCCTTCTCGGCGCGCTCCTTTTAGTCCCCGAATTCGACTGGTTCTTGCTCCCGATCTACGCAGGCGTTTGCATAGTTATTTCGATAACGGTGTTTATGTTCATTAAAAACGTCAAAACGAAGAAGACCTCTTTTAAGAAAGGCTTGGAGGCCTTGGATAACGATTAATAGCATCAGTAAACCTTAAAAAGCATGAAATTCGGGCAAGTGCATGATAAGTGTTTCATATTTCCTTAAAAAGTTCCATACGATATAAGTATGGAACTTTCTTTTAAAGAACTAACTAAGCGGGACGTTATTAACGTTTCCGACGGGAGATGTCTCGGGCGCATGACGGATTTAAAACTCGAATTCCCGAAGGGGGTTCTCTCGGGCATCGTCGTGCCGGGGAGAAAAATGAACTTTATCTTCAGGTTTTTCGACAAGTCCGAACTTTTTATCCCCGTATCAAAAATCTTAAAGATCGGCGGCGACGCGATACTCGTCGATTTAGACGGAAAAGAGCGGCGAGAACCGAAACCGCACGGGGGAAAACCGCCCGTCCCGCCTTGTCCGCCCGTTCCGCCGTGTCCGCCGAGTACGTGCCCGCCCGATCCGTGCGAAGCCCCTTTTTTGTCGGGGGACGACGACGATATTTAGCGCGGCAAGGTTTTTTTGGAGATAAAATAAAAATACCCCCTTGAAAAGACGGGAAATATATTATATAATTAAAAACGTGAATATTTTCACTCAAACGTTTGCATAAAGTAAGGGGGAAGATAATATGGCAAACTTTAAGGCTGAAAAAATCAGGAATATCGCTTTGATAGGACACGGCGGCGAGGGTAAGACTTCGCTTGCCGAGGCGCTTTTGTTCAACGGCAAGACGATAGACAGGCTCGGCAAAGTAACGGACAAAAACACCGTTATGGACTACGATCCGGAAGAGACCGCAAGGGGCATTTCGATTTCCCTTTCGGGTGCGTACACCGTCTGGCAGGACGTCAAGATAAACGTTTTGGACGTTCCGGGGTTTTACGACTTCGAGGGCGAATTCGAAGAGGCGATGAGAGCGGTCGCGTCCGCGATCCTCGTAGCCGGCGCAAGCGGCGACGTTTCTGTCGGCGCGGAGAAAGGCGTTTCTTACTGCTTAAAGCACCGCGTTCCGCTTATCGTCTTTGTTAACGGCATCGACAAGGAAAACGCGGATTTCATCGCGACGGTGGACGCGTTCCGCGCAAAATACGGCAAGAAGATAGCGACTCTTCACAGTCCCATTATCGTCGGCGGAAAGATGAAAGGCTACGTTTCGGTCATCTCCGGCAAGGCGTTCGAGTTTACGGCGGGCGGCAGAAACGAGATACCCGTTCCCGAAGATATGAAAGAGACGGTCGCGTCCTTAAAGGAAAAACTTATCGAATCCGCGGCGGAGTCGGACGAAGACCTTTTAAACAAGTTCTTCGACGAAGGCACGCTGACTAACGACGAAGTGCTTATCGGCGTTAAAAAAGGTCTTGCGAGCGGCGATCTTATTCCCGTCATGGGCGGATCGGCGACGCAGAACATGGGCGTTATAAACCTTTTAAACGAGATCGTAGCGCTTCTTCCGTCGCCTTTGGAGAGAAGACCTCTCCACGCGACGATAGACGGAAAAGACGCGGAGATCTCCTGCGACGAAAGTAAACCTTTCTCCGCGCAGGTCTTTAAGACCGTCGCCGACCCGTTCGTCGGAAAACTCAACATGGTAAGGGTGTTTACCGGCGTATTAAAGAGCGGCATGACGGTTATAAACCGCACCACGGGTGAAAGGGAGAGAATAAACTCTCTGTACCTATTAAAAGGCAAAAAACAAGAACCCGTTACCGAACTTTACGCGGGCGACATAGGCGCCGTAAACAAACTTACCGCGACGAACACGGGCGACACGCTGTCCGCGGAAGAGTTCGATATTAAGTTCGACGACATACCTTTCCCGAAACCCGTTTTAACGATGGCGATCTCCGCGGCGAAGTCGGGCGACGAAGACAAGGTGTTCCAGGGATTAAACAGACTCGCGGAAGAAGACCTTACATTTAAGGTCGAAAAAGACAAGGAGACGGGCGAAACGGTAATTCGCGGTCAGGGTGAAACGCAACTCGACGTGCTTTGCAAGAAGTTAAAGGCAAAGTTCGGGTGCGAGGCGGTCCTGTCCGATCCCAAAGTCGCGTTCAGGGAGACCATAACCGCGAAAGCGGAGGCGGAAGGCAAACACAAAAAGCAGACGGGCGGCGCGGGGCAGTACGGCGTCGTTAACATAAGGTTCGAGCCGGGTGCAAGCGACGGCGTGTTCGAGTTCTGCGACGAAGTCGTCGGCGGAGCGGTGCCCAAGCAGTTTATACCCGCGGTCGAAAAGGGACTTCGTGAGGCGATCCAAAAAGGCGTGCTTGCGGGCTATCCCATGGTGAACTTAAAAGCGACTCTGTTCGACGGAAAATATCACCCCGTCGACAGTAAGGAAGTCGCGTTCGTGTCCGCGGCAAAACTTGCGTACGAAGAGGCGATAAAGAACGCGAAACCTGTGATTTTAGAACCGGTGTATTCGTTTACGATCTTAGTTCCGGATAACTACACGGGCGATATTTTAGGCGATATGAATAAGCGCAGGGGCAGGATACTCGGCATGGAGTCGGTAGAGGGCTTAAACAAGATATCCGCCGAAGCGCCGCTTATCGAGATGTTAAAGTACGCGACCGACCTTCGCAGCATGACGCAGGGCAGGGGCAAGTACGAAGCGGAGTTTTTAAGATACGAAGAAGTTCCGTTCTCCGCGCAGGAAAAGATAATAGCGGACGCAAAGAAAGATTGATAGGAAAAAGAATATAGGAAAGATTTATGATACTTACGATTTGCCCGAACCCGAGTATCGATTGTACGATCGAAGTCGGAACCCTAAACGTGGGCAAACTTAACCGCATAGACAACAAGGTAGAGACGTATTCGGGGAAAGCCTTAAACGTCGCGATAGGCGTTGCGCGACTCGGTGAAAAGTGTGTGGCAACGGGCTTTATGTTTGAAGAACACGGCAGACTTTTCGAGCACAATTTAGAAAAGAACGGCGTGGAGTACGACTTTACGTACAACAAAGGGAGCGCGCGCGTAAACTACAAGATCATCGACAAAAAGTCGATGCTTACCGAGATAAACGACAGGGGCGGAGAAGTTTCGAAGGAAAAGCAGAGAGAACTTATCGAAAAGATAAGAAAGCACTCCGAAAACGCGGACGTTTTGGTAATGAGCGGATCGCTCCCGAAGGGCGTTGCGCCGGAGTTTTACGGCGAAGCGTTGTCCGTCGTTCCTGAAAGGGTAAAAGTCATCGTCGACGCGGAAAAAGAAAACGTTCTTTGCGCGTTGAAGAGCCGAAAGGTGTTTATGGTAAAGCCTAACCTTAGCGAACTCGAAAGTTTCTCGGGCGAAAAGGCGGAAAGTCTTGCGGACATGGTGCGAGCGTCGAAAAAGTACATCGAATCAGGCGCGGAGAACGTGCTTATTTCGATGGGGGCGGACGGCGCGGTCTATACGGACGGGGAGACGAGTTTTTACTGTAAGTCCGCGTCCGTCGCGGTAAACTCCACGGTCGGCGCGGGGGACTCGATGATAGCGGCGGCGTGCGTCGCGCTTAAAAACGGCGCGGGCAAGTCTGAACTTTTAAAAATGGCGGTCGCCGCGGGAACGGCGGCGGTTACGACGAGCGGA
>CAMPBJ010000080.1 GCA_946637575.1 uncultured Clostridia bacterium
AAATAATGTTTCAATATTTGTAACTGAAAAAGGCAGGTCAGCCCTGCCTTTTACTATTGTTTTTCTCGATCAGTTCATTATACAGTTTAAAAATCCGTTCCACGTTGTCGTCCCAATTTATATACAAATCTTTACGCGCGTTTTCCGAAACTTGCCTGTAACGCGCTTCGTCCGAAAAGATCTGCACGATTTTTTCGGCAAATTTTCCGACGTCGTTTTCGGAAGTATAACCGTTAACGTCGCTTATTACAGTCGACGCGGTCGCCGCGCCCTCGATAAACAGCGCGGGCGTGCCTTGACTTGCCGCCTCTATCTGAACGATGGAAGAAGCGTCGTATAAAGACGGAAACAGGAACAGATCCGCACTCGCGTAAAACTCGGCAAGTTCTTCCTTTTTCTCTCTTCTGCCGCAAAGGACGCAGTAATCTTTAAGTCCGTCCTTTTCGATTTTCTCCGAAACGATCTTCTCGTCGTTTCCCGAGCCCACGAACAGCATCTTAAACTTAAAATCGTATTTTTCTTTTAAAACCTTTAACGAATCGACCAGAAATAGTAAATTTTTGATAATATTTATTCTTCCGATAAAGAGCAAAATCTTTTCGTCGTCTTTAATACCGTAACTCTCTTTGATCTTTTTCTTGCAAAGTTCCGCGTTCGCGACGGGCGTCATATCCGTTGCGTTATGCATAACTTTCGGAAGTCTTTTCGTGTGGTAATCGTTATAATAAAGGTTTGCCATCGCCTGATTTACGGTCCAAGTTTCGTCACAGTCGTCGTATACCTTCAAGATCTTTTTAAGCAGCATATTCGCAAGCGGTTTTATCTTAACGTAACGCTCGAAGTCAAGCCTATATTGACTGTGCATCGTTCCGATAACCGGAATATTATGCTCTTTTGCATATGCCACTCCGAGTTTCCCTAAAAAGAACGGCGAGTGAATATGTACGATATCGAGTTTAGCGTTTTTCAGTTCCGTCATAAACTTCTTATCGCTTTTAGGTTTCGGAATTGTATAATCGAAAAACGGTATTTTTGCCGACTTACATCTTACCACTTTGTATGAAAAAACAGAGTCGTCGAAAGGCTTTTTTTGAGTAGACGGTGCAAACACCGTAACGTCCGCATACTTTGAAAGCCTTTTAGCGTAATTATCCACGACTGTAACAACTCCGTCTATCATCGGATAAAACGTGTCGATAAACAACCCTATTTTAAGTTTATTGCTCAATGCGAATCTCCATATATTTTTCTTTTATATTATGATATCACAACCGCAAAATAAAAACAACTTAAAACTTTGGCGTTTTTTTGTTTAAAAAGAAAAAGCGACTTTGTAAGTCGCTTTTGTTCTTCAACTTAACCTAAAACTACTGCGCTTTTCTTAAATTGTACTTATAAAGCGTATGAAGTTTAGGAAGGTTATACCTTAGTATCGCAAACGATAACCAGTTGTACACGAGATTTATTATACCTATCGGAAGCCCGATAATATACCAGAACTTAAGGTTAATAAAGACGATCAAAAATCCGAAAATCATACCGGTTAAGTGAACGACTACCCCGTAGTTCGCTTCCATTATGTATTGCAAAACGTACTCGTTGTTCTTGGGATCTAAAATCTTGTTTTTACGCACCGAAGTAAGTCCGCCGAGTTCGGGGATCCTGTCCTTCCACTTCTTGATCCCGATCTTTTCGTAAAAACGCTGTTCTTTTTTTCCTGCCGAAAAACCCTTTTTGGGGGAATTAAACCATTTTTTGGGTAATATCCAGCGCGAAACGACCGCAAAGATCGCGTCGAGAAGTATGACCGCTAAAACCGAAACGACGACAAAGACCGGAAAGTACCACCAAGCAAGACCGCAAGTCGGAGCAATGGCAAACGTTCCCACAAGCGACAGCGCGACAACGCAAAGAACGATAAATCCGTAGTAAAACATAATACTATTCTCCAAAGATCAGCGGCTTACCGTACGCATTTTCGTAGATTCGCTTGCAGACTTCGTAGTTTTTATTCATAAGGTCTTCGCTTCTGTCTTTAAGCGGAACAGTTTCGTCCGGATAAATCGGCTCTTCGATCCAAACGGTGTACGCCTGCACCGGCATGCCGTCGGGATCTTTTTTATCAGTATCTTCCATCGTTATAAACATCGGAAGCACCGGAACGTTGTTTTTAGCCGCAAGCCTGAAAGCGCCTGGCTTAAACGGGCGCGGCTTTCTGTAATTTCTCCACATCTCCTGCTCGGGATATACGAGAATCTTTTGGTTTTTACTTAAAAGTTCGGAAACCGCTCTCATAAATTCGAGCATAGTCGCGGAATTGCTGCTTAAAGGGAGCGTGTTGCAATTCCTGAAAAGATATCCGAACAGCCCCGTAAAACCGGTGTAGTTACCTTCCCTTATTACCTTAAAGAGTTTCCATTTTTTAGGCATACATTTACGCAAAACTTTGTAAACGACATAGTTATCGGCAATGGCAAAGTGGTTGCACGTTACTATCATGCCTTTGTCCTTTATCCGTTCGAAGTTTTCTAAACCGAAAACGTCCTTTATGATGAGTTCGCCGTTTTTTATCTGTTTTTCGTAAAAGTTGGTCGCTAAAAAATTTGCGATCTTTCTGTTGATTTTGGAAGAAAGTTTTTTATTCAGGTAATCGGCGACGCCGGGCTTTAATTCAGTACTCGGCGGATCGTCTTCCACGGGGTCGTTAAAAAACCCCTGCCTTTCTTTTTCTTTTATCCTCTCTTCAACTAACAGTCTGTATTCCGAAGGCATATCCCCTCCAAAAATATCATGCGTTTATTCTTCGTCGTATCTTTTGCCGGAGTCTATGTAATCTCTGCAAAACTGCATAAGCCTTGCAAGATTTCTCTCATCTCTTGCCTTTGCCTCGTCGTCATACTCGTCTTTCGCGTGTAAAATAACGTCGTAAAACGGCGTCTTTTCGGCGTATTTCCAAAAATATTCGCCGTATAAAATATCCGAAAAACGCCACGGCTTAAAGTTTAAGTTATAGTGGATAAGTTTTAAGTTCGAGTCGTCAAAATTCGGATCGGGCATCGGCATCCTATTCCAACGCTTGTCAAAGAATTGAACTTTACCGTATAAAAGAACGTTTAAAAAATCCTGATCAGGCGCGACTTCGAAAGCAAATTTGCTTATCATTTTGTCCGAACGCTCTTTAACACCTTGTTTCCTGTAATTTTCGTTATCGATAAGAAGAACACCGGAGTTAAAGTAGTCCGTTCCCTTTATGCCGAGATATTTTATCGTATATTCCGAAAAAATATCGACCGCCGCGACCGCCTCGTCCCGCGCCGCCGCGACGACGTTGTCGCCCATATCTATGTTAAAAAGTTCCGCAACGTCGGAAACTAACGAAATGTCGCTGTCTAAATACAAAACACGCTTATACTCCGGCAGAAGCTCCGGAATAAATAGCCTGAAGTAAATAGTTTCGGTGTAGTTATCCCTTATGCACACTTCGTCTCTTATCCTGTCCATCTGCGGTTTAACGTTTACAAACTCGACCGAAGAGTTATCCGTGTTATATACCGAAAACATATTTATATGTTCTTCGGAAAGCCCGGTGTGAAAAGCATAGATCTTGTAAAAATTATCCTTACTGCCGTTATCGATAAGCGACTGGATAGACACCGCAAGATAAGGCACGTAATTGTCGTCTAACGCAAAGACGACGGGATAGATATGTTTTTTGTCCATAAGTCCCCCTTTTTTCTATTTCGCATTATATAACAAAGCGCGTAATTTGTCAATTTTATCCTTCTCTACTATTAGAATTTGCATGTAGAATTGTAGTGTATATTCTAAAATTGCCCTACTTTAACGAGAACGTACTCTACTGACGGTAGATTTTGGCAAAAAATCGTTGATTTTTATCCGAAAAAGTGATAAAATCTACCTATGGATAAATTGTATGATAATTTTGCAAAGAACGTTTCGACTTTAAGAAGTGAAAAAAAAATGACGCAGAGCGAACTTGCGTCAAAACTAAATTATTCGGATAAATCGGTTTCAAAATGGGAACGGGGCGAAAGCGTTCCGCCTATCGAAACGCTAAAAGCGATAGCGGATCTGTTCGGCGTTACGATAGATTATCTCATTTCGGATAACGGAAACGGTAATCTGGATAAAACTTATACCCCGAAAGAGAACTCCAAAAATAAGATCATAATCACCTTGCTTGCCGTAATTTTAGTTTGGTTTATCGCGATCGTTATGTACTTTTACGCAGTAACCTTACTAAAAGATTACGGATTCTGGAAGTTGTTCGTCGGGGCCGTCCCCGTTTCCTTTGTCGTGCTTTTGATCTTCAACTGCATCTGGGGGAAAACGAAACTTACGTTTATCATTATCTCCTGCCTCGTCTGGACGACGCTTGCCGCGATCTACATATTTTTTATCGAGAATAATCCGTGGCTGATATTTATTATAGGGATTCCGTTGCAAATCGGCGTTATACTCTGGTCCAACTTAAAGCGGAAGTGATCATTGTTTTACTGCGCGGAGAAAATAAATAGGAAACCCTAAACTCCTGAACTTTTTCTCGTACTCCGTTTGTACGCTTACTTCTTCCCCGCTTTCTAATTCTTGGCTTAAATCAAACACGCTAAATCCGCCGTTTTTAAGGCTTTCGACAGAATACTCGAAAAACCCTCTATCGTCCGTTTTAAGTTCGATTTTGCCGCCATCAGACAGCATATTGCGGTAACTTTCAATAAGGACGGGATTAGTAAGCCGTCTGTTCTCATATCTTTTCCCGGGAAACGGCGGGGAAAAATTTAAGTAGATCGCGTTTACCGTTCCGCTTTTAATATACCTGCTTAAATACTCCGCTCCGCAGTTAAAGAGTTTAACGTTCAGAAGACCTTCTTTTTTTAAAAGGTCGCCCGCCATAACTATGACGTTTGACAGCAATTCGACCGCGATATAATTTATATCGGGGTTTTCTTTTGCCTTCATAGCGATAAACCCGCCCTTTCCCGCGCCTATCTCTATCTCCACAGGGTTATCGTTGCCAAACAT
>CAMPBJ010000081.1 GCA_946637575.1 uncultured Clostridia bacterium
TAAAGGGAAAAGAAAGAAACGTCTTAAATTTAAGCGAAACGAGAACGGTAGGCGTAGACGACGAGGACAAAAAGACCTTAAAGAACGCGGTGATCGTTATCGAAAGATACGAAAAGCCGACCGCTGGAAATAAAAGGGGAAGACTTATCACCGTCGCCGACGACAAACTTTTATACTACGGCGATCTGCCGTACGCGTGCGGGGAAAACGGAAGTTACGACTATCCCTTCGTAAAACAGAACTGCGCGTCGGTAGTCGGCAGATTTTTCGGGCAGAGTTTAATTGAGCGTATGATACCCGTTCAGCGCGCTTTTAACGCGGTGAAGAACAGAAAGCACGAGTTTATAAACAGGCTGTCGACAGGCGTGCTTACGGTAGAAGACGGCTCGATCGACGCGGACGAACTTGCGGAAGAAGGACTTTCCCCCGGAAAGATCCTTGTTTACAGACAGGGCAGCAAAATGCCCGAAATGCTCGCGCAGAACAGCCTTCCCGACGACTTTGAAAAGGAAGAAGAAAAACTCATCAACGAATTCGTCATAATAAGCGGCGTAAGCGACGTATCGTCTTCCGCAACCAACGCCAACCTTTCGAGCGGTACGGCGTTAGAGATACTTATCGAGCAGGACAACGAACGTATGCTTATGGCTTCCGAAGAGATAAGAAGGGCGTACGTCGACGTGGCAAAACTTACGATAAGGCTTTACGCCGAGTTTATGTCGAGCATAAGGACGGTAAAGACCACTGACGGACAGGGAAAGATCAGACTTTTGTACGCGGACAGGAGCGCCGTGTGTTCGGACGACTGCTACTTGGAGGGCGAAAACGAACTTTTGTACACCAACGCGCAAAAGAAAGAACTTATCTTAAAACTCTACGAGAGCGGAATACTCTGCGACGACGACGGCAACGTAAGACAGTCCGTAAAAGGCAAGATGCTTTCGCTTTTAGGGTATAAGGATTTGGACTACAAAAAGGGCGTGTCGAGGTTACAGGAAGAAAAAGCGCAAAGAGAGAACGAACTTTTAAGAAAGGGAGAAGTGAGCGTAGAGGAAGTCGACGACGACGTTATCCACGTAGAAGAGCATATAAGGTACGCCTTAATTGAGTACGACGAGTTAAGTAAAGAAGAAAAGCAAAGAATATTCGCGCACGTTAAGGCGCATAAAGACAGGATAAAAGAAAACAAAGAAACAATAAACGAAAAAACAGGAGAATAAAAATGGAAGAAGTAAAAAACGAACAAACCGTAAACGAACCCGTACAGGAAAAACAGAGCGAACAGTCGGAAAAGGGAGCGGAGACGGTCTCGGTCGGGAAGTTTAAGGACGCGGACGCGCTGTTAAAAGCGTATAACTCTTTACAATCTGAATTTACCAAACGCTGTCAGAGAGTAAAGGAACTTGAAAGCGCGCTTGCGGAGAAGAACGCCCCCGGAATAAACACAGCGGAAAAAGACGCGCAAGGTATAACCGAAAAGGAAAAAGAAGAGATCCTTAAAGGCTACCTTCAAAGCGTTTTAGACGCAAAATCCAAGGCGATAGTTATGGACGGAGCGGGGACTATATCCAAGACTCCGACGTCCAAACCCAAAACCCTTGCGGACGCGGGGGAATACGCCAAAAAATATTTTAACGAAAAATAAGGAGAAAAAATGGCAATCACACTTACTAACGCGGACAGCGCGTTAAAAAACTACTATCTCGACGCAATAGCGGAACAGTTGAATTACAGGGCGAATCCGCTTTTAGCGAAGGTCAACCAGACCTCCAACTACGTTTACGGCAAGGAGATCAAAAAACTTACGACCTTCGGCATAAACGGCGGTATCGGCGCGGGTACGGAAGACGGAAATCTTCCGAAAGCCACCGGCAACAACTACGCGCAGATGAGTCTTCCCTTAAAGAACCTTTACGGTACTATCGAAATAAGCGATAAGGCGATCAGGGCTTCCGAAAACAACGCGGGCGCGTTCGCAAACCTTCTTACCTCCGAAATGGAAGGGCTCGTCAAATCGAGTTCTATTAACCTTGCGAGAATGCTGTTCGGCGATGGCACGGGTACTTTGGGAAAAGTCGTTTCCATTACTAACGGCGTTATTACTTTCGACGCGGTGGAAAACTTCGTCGAAGGTATGGTGATAGAATTCAGAACGGCAAACGGCGAGGAGATAACCGGCGCAAATAACAGAACCGTGCTTGCGGTAGACAAAACGGATAAGTCCGTTACCGTCTCCGGCACGACGCTTACTTCGACGCTCGTTCCCGAAAACTCGATCGCGGTTATGCAGGGCTCTTACAATAACGAGATCACCGGTCTCGGCGCGATCTTCGGATCTTCGGACACCTTGTACGGACTTTCGAGAAACGAAAACAGTTGGCTTAAACCCACCATCAGAACTTCTTTCGGCAACGTTACCGGCAACAAACTTTTAAGGTCGATCGACGACGCGGAAGAAAGAAGCGGCAGCAAGGTAAACCTTATCCTTTGCTCTTTCGGCGTAAAGAGATCCATCTACTCTTCCGTAGGCTCGATGTCCTTTGTGGAAATGGGTAAAGTAAACGGCGGTTACACTTCGCTTTACTACAACGACATACCCGTTGTCGCGGACAGGTTCTGCCCGAAGGGTTGCGCGTACCTTTTAAACACCGACGACTTCGAACTTCACCAGCTTTGCGACTGGCAATGGTTAGAGGGAGACGACGGAAGGATCTTAAAGCAGGTCGCGGGTAAACCCGTTTATACGGCGACGCTCGTAAAATACGCGGATCTTATC
Source organism: uncultured Clostridia bacterium (assembly GCA_946637575.1). Taxonomy (GTDB): domain Bacteria; phylum Bacillota; class Clostridia; order Christensenellales; family Borkfalkiaceae; genus UBA1259. The sequence goes on from CAMPBJ010000081.1 coordinate 2,777, forward strand.
TGTTCTAAACCTTGCGGACAGGTACTTTTAACCGGCGTAACCGAGTCTGTGTAATTATTTTTAAAAACAATAATCCGTTGCGCCGAAGCCTTCTGGCTTCGGCGCATATTTTAAGGAGAAAAAATGACGGTAAAAGATATAATCAAAAAATCGGCGGAACTGCTCAATCTTAAAAAAGTCTCGGACTATCTCGGCGACGAAAACGCCACGGGGGACACGGAAACGCTTGCCGCCGTAAATAAACTTACGGGGCTAACGAACCTTGTGCTGAACGAACTTTCGTTAAGTTATCTTCCCATGAAAGAAAGAGAAGAGATGACGGTAACCGACGGAAAGATAAGTTTTTCGTCCCTTTCTAAAACGCCGTACAGAGTGCTTAACGTGTTCGATATATACGGAGATAACGTTTTCTACACGCTTTCCTCTACGGGGGTAAAGGTTTCCGTTCCGAAAGCGGTGATCGAGTACGCGTATATTCCGTCGAACTACGGACTTACCGATGTCGTGGGCTATACCGAAACCGAAATATCGTCAAGGCTAATAGCGTACGCGCTTTGCGCCGAGTATTTGGTTACCGTGTCCGCCTTTTCGGAGGCGGTGATGTGGAGAAAGCGTTTCACCGAGGAACTTGAAGAACTTGTCGTTCCGAAATCCAGAACGATGAAATCGAGGAGATTTATCTGATGACGGGAATAATCGATCCTAAACTTAAAGAGTACGCGTTTACGGTAAAGGACTTTACCGAAATAAACGGAGACGGGGTAAACGTAAGGGTAAAAAAGGACGGAGTTTTCCCCGCGTTTTACAGGGGTGAAAAGAAAGAAGGCAGCATGATCGTCACCGAACCTTCGTTTTATTACGAAGCGGGCTCAAACGAATACGTTTACTGTAAAAATAAGTATATATTCAAATTAAACACGGGGAGTTTTGTCAGCACTTCGAAATTCAATTCCCGCCCCGAACAGGTTACGGTGGAAAACGACGGCGAAAGTTACGATTTTTTCGTTTCGTCCAACCTGACGTACTCCGTAAACGGGAACAATACTTTCCCGTTTAAGGGGACGAGTGCGATTATTTTTTACGACTCCCTTTTCGCGATAGAGAACGGCGAAGTGAAGTTCAGCGAGCCTTTCGGGTTTTTGGACGAAAACGGAAAACTGAAAGCCGACGGGTTTTACCGCCCCGAAGAGCCGCTTAAAAGCGCGTTAAGATTTGCCCGCGACTTCGATAAACTCTATATTCTCTGCGAAAAAGGGATAGTTACCGTAGAGGCGAAAGGCAATTTTACCGATTATACTTTTAAGGGGACGGAGCGCAAAGAACAGAACATAACCGAAAATTCGCACTATTCTTTCGGCGACAAACTGTTTTTTTTAGAAAACGGAAGCTTTTGCGTTTACGACGGCGGAAAATTTAAAAAGTACGACACGGTGCTTAAAAACCGCGAATATACGGTGAGTAAAGAGCCGTACGTTTTTAACGATTATTACCTTGCGGAAGTAACGGTAACGGGCGTAGGAGTCAGGACGCTTGCGGTAAATTACCGAACGGGTGAAAGTTTTTACCTTTCTTTCGACGGATACTTTTACTGCGGGAGCGGACTTGTCGAATACATGACCGACCGTGCGTTTTACCGTATGTCGGAAGTTAGCGGCGAGCCTTTGGGGGATTCCGCATATTCGTTTTCGACCGAGCTTGACACGAGCGGAAGAAAGAAGATAACCGAAATATCCGGGTACGTCGACGGGGAAGTTTTAGTTACCGTAAACGGCGAAAGCGGAAGTTTTACCGCGACGGTAAAGGACGGGCGGTTTAATAAAAAGGTCGGCGTTTCGTCCGGAAAGTTCGGGTTTTCGTTTTCCGGGGAAAGACCGTTCGCCTTAAAAGATCTTAAAATAAAATACGTAACGGGGGAATAAGATGCAATTTACGATTCCTACAACCAAAGAAGAAATGTACGTAACGCTTCGCGAGATCTACGCGTATTACAGGCTACGTCTCCGCGACTACGAGCCCGAGCCCATAGGCACTATGTCCCTTTACAGGGCGACTTTCACGCCGCTTACCGACGCTGAACTTACGGAAAAAGCGGAAACGCTCACGCTTTCAAAAAACGAAGAGCGAAAGGCGAAAAAAAAGGAAGCGTTAAACGCGCAGATACTTAAAGCAAACAGCAAACTGTCCACGATATCTTCGGAAGAGAGCGCGGCGGAGGACAAAATAAACGACGCTTTCGAC
>CAMPBJ010000082.1 GCA_946637575.1 uncultured Clostridia bacterium
TCCAATAGGCAACGCCCTTTTTCATTCCGCCGAATAGTTCGGCTATGGTTAAAAACAACGTCTTCATAAGATCCCGCCTTTCTCGGCGGTCGGGTTTGGTAATGCGAACGTTTCGCCACTTTGATACTCTTTACAAATGTCGTATCGGTCAATATGGTCTATGGCCTCATAAAAGCAACTATTCATAACGTCAAGCCACGCGCCACCGCGCACAATGATTTCTTTACCGTTGTAATTTATCTTCATTTTATCCCGCCTTTCTTTTTGTGGGGCGGTTGCCCGCCCCTGCTGCAATTATAAAGCCTTTTCGATAAACTCGACCGCGGCTTTTATGGTCTTGAATGTGTGGAACTCTCGGAAGCCCTTGCCCTCGCGGATATTTACGAAGAAGTGTCCGCGTGTTCCTGCGTATCTTTGGACTTTGTAGCCTTTAAGTTCTCTTACTGTTTCGATCTGCATATTGTTTCCCGCCTTTCTGTGGTTTGTGTGGTTTATTGCCTTTCGGTAATTATAATATAATACATATTGCGTAATATGTCAATAGGTTATTGCGCAATATGTGAAAAAATATTTATAACAAAAAGACGGCGGGGTTTCCGTCGTCTTTGCAAGTAATAGGCAAGTTAGAAAAGCCTTTATTTATGCGGTTTGTCGCGTCTGTGATACGGTTTACATTTGACAACCAAAAGTTACGATATTACAGAAAAGCGGGCGTCCTAATTCCTCGGATCTTTTCTTTACAATCTGCCGCGCTTTCTTGATGAAATAATATTGTCTTTGCGGTTCTTCTTCCGGTGCGGGTTTTGATAGATCTATCCCGTCAATTATCTTTTCGATTTCGTCGTTATTGTTCATTGTGGTTTATCCTCTTTTCTTTTAATGTGACGCGTGATATTATATATTATTTTGACCCAAACGGCAATAAAAAACGAAGCGAACTAACATAAGTTAAGCCCGCCCCGCTTTTTCGTGGTGTGATATTTTTCCTTGCTTCTCGACCAAAAGAAGATTTTGTTTTTCTTTGTTCCCGCGTCCTGCTGCAAGGATCGCGACAACGTGACGTTGCCCCGTCCATATTTACATAATATAGACGTCTGCTTCGTCCTTTGCCACAATGTAGCCCGCTTCTGTCTTGATGTAAACGCGGTCGTTCTGCGCTTTTACTTCCTCGACGATTAAGGCGTTATACTTGTAAGCCGTTCCGATCTGATCGCCGCCGATCTTGTCATAAATAGGCATAACGGCTTTTAAGTGTACGGTATCGCCCTTTTTAACCTCGAAGTTTTCCACGTCCTGCGCTTCGTCCTCTGCCGGATCTTCCGCGCCTGCTGCCGCTTCGGGTTCTGCGCCTGCTTCTTCCTCGCTTGGGATCTCTACTTCAACCGCAACGATCGCCGCGATAAGATCTTCTTTGCTCATATCGTGCGCGCCTTTGATCTCTAAATCTTTCGCAAGGTCTACAAGTTCTTTTTTGTTCCATTCCGCCAACTGTTCGGCGTCAAGGTGTCCCGTCTTTGGATCTTCCGGCGGGTTCATAAAGTCGTCGGCGGGTTCTTCGCCCGCTGCCTGCTGCGCTTCTTCCTGCGCCTGCTGCAATTCGGCTTTTACTTCCTCTTTTGCTGCTGCTTCGATTTCTGCTTCTTTTGTGGTTTTCTTTGCCATTGTTTACCCCTTTCTTTGATTTATACTTTCTTTAATTTGCCCTGCTTTAACAAATTAAGAAGTCCGGTGTTTTGTGCTGCCGTTCCCCTATATCCTACAACGCCGTTTACCTTTGCGATCTTCTCGCGGTGTGCGTAAGACGTGTCTTTCTCGCCTACGGCTGCAAGTGCGGCAACAATGCTTGTTGTAGATCCCGAATAAACGGGGTAATAAGATCCGGTCGAAGTGTTACGCGCTGCGCCGCTTGTAACTACTACGGTGTGACCCTGCGTTCTTGTAACAAGAATGTCGCCCGTGTAAAGTGTCATTCCTGCGGAATAGGTAAGCGCGTCGAATAAGCCCGTTTTTGTAAGCATATTCTTTTCGTTTGCGGTTGTGAAGTTTCCGGCGTCAACGCCTGCGGCTTCTCTTACGCATTGCCTTACAAGGGAAGAACAATCGCACTCGGTTTTTACCGTTGATCCCGTCCCGTATTTAATAACGCCTAAACGGTTACTTTGATCGTAGCCGATATTTTTGTTATTACAAGCGGTTATCATTGCCGCCGCAATACGAAGCGCGATATTTGCGTCTTTTGCTCGAAGAATGTTCCAACCCTTTGACGCTACATAAAACTTTTGCATTGATACTTCGCCCGCGTAGTCCTGCGCCGCTGCCTGCTTCTGATCTCCTACCGCGCCGCCGCTTGCTTTTCCTCTTTCGTCAATCCTTGCCGATCCGATATAAACGCCCATAAATTACACTTCCTTTCTATGATCTGCGTTTTCTGCCTGCTTTGGTGTAACGGTTTCGATCTGCTTTACAAGTTGGATCAATTTATCATATCCGACCATTGAAGCAACCCAAACCGCGACGATCATAATAACAAGGCAAATAATATTATTGATCGTCCACGGAATACCCATAAGCATATAAACCGCCGCCGTTCCTAAACCGCCAATAATAAAAGCGTCTGCAAGTGCGACAACGTTTGCCGAATAGGTCTTCCCGTCGTTTTCATACATTTTTTTGATCGCTTCCGTTAAAAGCGCGTTTGCCATTGCGCCCAACGTAAGGATCGTTGCAAATAAAGTTACTGTCATTTGTGGTTTACCCCCTTTCAAACTGTAAAATTGTTTTCGTCCGGTACGTCCTGCGGATCTTCCATTGTTACCGCGTCAAGACGTCCGAACTTCTGCAAGTTTTCGGCTTTTGCTTTCCAATAATAGAAACCGTGAGAAGTAGCCGAAAGACCATAAGCCGCCGGAATAAGATAAACAAGCGGCGTTGTGTCCTTAATTACGAAGACCGCGACTATTGCCGCGACGGTACAAATTCCCGTTATTACGTCCGATACTATTAAAAGGATCTTCGACGTTTCGATCTTCTTTTTTCTTTTGCCTTTCATAAAATCACTTTTCCTTTTCGTGCTTTTGGACTTCTCCCATTTCCGCAAGTGCGATCGTTCCCGCAATAAGTCCGGCGGATAATAGCCCGAAACCCATTAAAACTATAATCAAAACCAAAATTGCCATATTTCCCCGCCCCCTGCGCCTTGTTATGAATTACTTGTCAAATAATTTTCAAGGTCTGTTTTTGCCCGCTTCAAACTTTCTATGTCGTTTCCGTTGATTGAATGGGACAAAAGCGCAAGTAAGGCGCGTTGGGTTACGACGTTCGCTTCTTCGATCTTGTCAATGTGTGATCCGTCGTCGTGAAAGCGGTTTGTTATTCGTTCGCACTCTGCGTCGATCCTTTCTTTCACTCCCTTAACGTCGGCTTCCAATGCGTCCAAACGCTCGTCTTGCGTTTTGTTTGGTCTTCTCATAGCGGTAACACACTTCACAATAACGGCGGTCGCTCCCGCAACTACTGATATAGCCCCACAAACCGCCAAAATAGCGTTTATAATGTCCTGCGGGGTAAACATAATTGGTTCGTTCATTATTTCCGGTTTCCTTTCTGTTTTCTTTGATTTACCCACATATTACACAATCAAAACGCCCGTTTGTTATTAGTTTTGTTTGCTTCATTTCTTCGCGTAGTTCCTCGCATAATTTGAACGTGTCGGCGTGGCGGGCGTGTCCGATCCTACTTTCCATAGAACGGTCGAACAATTCTTCGTCAACTTCTCCGGTTTTGAACGCGTGAAGTAATTTCTTGATCCTGCGGGTTGCGCCCTTTCGTAAGATCCTAAAAGACGGAAAGTGTCTATATCCCACAAAATCAACGCCGTTTTTCGCTGCTATGATCGTCGTTTTCGGGTTTAAGTGTAAATGCAAGCGGTTTTCTACAAATTCGTTTATCCGCTGCAATTCCTTTCGCAACTCCGCCGGATCTTCCCCTAAAATAATAAAGTCGTCCATATACCGCAAATAGTACCGGACGCCCAAATTATGCTTTATATAATGATCTAATATGTTCAAATAGACGTTCGCGAATAATTGCGACGTCAAATTCCCGACCGGAATACCGACGCCGTCGGGATAGATCCCGTTATGGTCGATAATATGGTCTAATATCTTCAAAACGGCTTTGTCTGATATATACCGTCTAACTTCTTCTTTTAAGACTTCGTGATCTATACTTTGGAAATAGTGGTGTATATCTGCTTTGATAGCGTAGATCTTCTTTCCTTGCTTTATCTGCAAATTGTAAAGCCAACGTGAAAGCGTGTCGCTTGCTGCGTGTGCGCCCTTGTCTTTCCTGCAAGCGTAAGAATGAAAGACGAAGCGTTTTTCAAAGATCGGTTCGATAATGTTTACGATCATATGTTGGATCACTCGATCGTAGAATGGTAAAGCCATAATAAGGCGTTCTTTTGGTTCGTAGACCTTAAAGACGTAATACCGCCCCGCCTTATATGTCCCGTTTCTTATGTCTAAAATAGCCCTTGCAAGGTTCGTTTCTCTGTTTGCTTCAAACCTTAATACTTCCGGTCGGTATCTTTTACACTTTCGCGCCTTTTGGTAGGCTTTTAGCGCGTTCTTTATCGTGCAAATAGCGTCTAAAACGTGCTTTTCTGTCTTCATTTTTCAACTTCCTAATAGTATAAAAATACGACGCCCCGCGGTTCGCTTTCGCTACTTCTCGGAACGTCGTTCTTTAATCTTTGTCCGTAACCGGAACGGGAAGACGCGCCGGAAGTCCGGCGGATCTCTTTACAACCGTCTGACTCTATGTAAACGACTTAACATAAAAGCCCTTGCGACGCTTGCGGACAAGACGCCGTCTATAATTCACAAGTCACACACGCACCAAACGCCAATGTTCGTGTTCGCGTTCCACGGGTAATTGTT
>CAMPBJ010000083.1 GCA_946637575.1 uncultured Clostridia bacterium
GATAAAGCGTGAGTTCCCGAAACGATAAGGGGAGAACAAACCGCAGATTCGGCTTTAAAAATATCCGCAATGAGACAGTTAAGTAAATCTCTTCCCTCGTCGTCGTAACCGTACCCGAACGAGCCGTTAAAATGTCGGAGCGCAACTCTGTTTTTCTTAAAAGACGAAAGCACCTTTTCCTGATTAAAGAGCGCAACGTCGTCGATATAAGAAAAGTTTTCCTTTAACTCTTCTTCGCATTTTTTAATAAGTGTTTCTTCTATCATAAGTCCTTTATTATCCTGTCTGCCATAATGAAAGCGCTATCCGGCGCTAAATAAGTAAGATTTTCTAATTTTTTAAAAAAGGTGTTCTGTCTTTTTGCGTAGTGCCTCGTATTGAGTTTTATTAAATCTATTGCGGAAGATAAATCGTACTTACCGTCAAGGTAACCTACTATCTCCTTATATCCTATACCCTGCATACATTGATCGTCTTTATTAACTCCGCTACCTAAAAGGTTTTTAACTTCGTCCACAAGCCCTTCGTCTATCATATTATCTACGCGACGTTCAATTCTTTCGTAAAGCGTCTTTAATGGAAAAGCAACGGAGTACGCCTTAAAATCGTACTTTGGCGTTTTTTCGTCTTTTATTTCGGATTTTTTCTTTCCGTTGTGTAAGATCTCCAACGCGCGCACTACTCTTTTTAAGTCGTTATAATGCAATTTATCCGCGGTTTCCGGATCTTTTTCTTTTAAGATGCCGTAAACGTACTCTTTTCCTTTTTCCAGCGCAAGATTATTATAGTACTCTCTTACTTCAAGGTTTGCCTTTCCTTCACCGTAAGAAAAATCATATAACAGCGCGTTTATATAAAAACCCGTTCCGCCGCAAATAACGGGGACTTTCCCGTTTTTTAAAAGTTGTTCTAAAATAGGCGTCGCAAGTTCCTTATAGTCAACCACCGAAAACTCAGATTTCGGCGACACGACGTCGATAAGATGGTGCTTAACGTTTTCTCTCTCTTCTAAAGTCGGCTTTGCAGTCCCTATATCGAGACCTTTATAGATATTAAGAGAGTCCGCCGATATAATCTCAGTGCCGAGTTTTTTAGCGAGAGCGACGGATAGTGCCGTCTTTCCGCTTGCGGTCGGACCGCAGATAACGATTACTTTTTTTAAACTATCCTTTTGAACCATTTATCTATCTCGTATCTTGTGATTTTAACCACCGCCGGTCTGCCGTGCGGACACTTTATCCCAAGGTCGCCTTTCATCATTTCCATAAGCGTTTTAACTTCCATGTCCGAAAGTTTATCGCCTGACTTAACAGCCGCTTTACACGCCTTTTTCGCGATCATATCTTTAAGAACGGAAGTAGCGCTGATCGTCTTTAATTCATTTAAGTCGGAAAGTAAATTCTTAAAGAACTCTTCAACGTTTATGTTAGACAAAAACACAGGAAGAGACGATACCTTAAACGCGTCCGTTCCAAACTCGGTCATCTCAAAACCCATAGAAGTCAAAACATCCGCTTTTGATTCGAGATAGGAAAACTCCGCGCCGTTCACATTAAGGATCACGGGGACTAAAAGCGGTTGAATTTCTACGTTTTTATTCTCTAATTCCGCGTTAAACTTATCAAAAAGCAGTCTTTCGTGTGCCGCGTGCTGATCTACAATGTAAAGATTTTCCCCGTCTTCGAATATCAAAAAAGTGTTGAGCGCTTGTCCTATGTAGAACAGTTCTCCGCCCACCTTTAACTTCTCGGGCTCTTTCTCTTCTCTTTCTCTTTTCTCGCGCTCCAACTTCTCGATATAAGCCTTATTTTCTGCAAAAATATCAACGAATTCGGGGTTTTCGCTCTTCACTTTCGGTTGTTCGCTTTCGGAAAGTGCCGGAGCGCCGCTGTCTTTAAAGATTATCTTTTCAAATTTCGGGTTCTTATTTATCGTAAAGTCGTAGTTTTTATCCTTATTATCCAAAGATATCTGCTCGGGCTTTACGCCGACCATACCTGAATCGTCTTTTTTTACAATACTTAAAGCTTCGCTCGTTCCGTCCAAAACTTTGGAGATCGTGGAGTAAATAGCGCCGTAAACTATCTGATTATTCGAAAAACGAACGTCGGTTTTGCTCGGGTGAACGTTAACGTCCACTTCCGTAACAGGGATATCTATCTTAATCGCGCAGAAAGGATATTGCCTTTTCATTAAATACGCGCCGTAAGCGTTCGTTATCGCGGCAAAAACGGTAGTGTTTACAATATATCTTCCGTTCAAAAAAACGGTCATATGCGTTCTGTTGCCTTTCGTGTTGTAATGCTTGCCTATATACCCGGATATCCTGATACCGTTCTTTTCGTTGTCTATTCTATAACAGTCGTTTAACTCTTTAACGCCATAAACGGCGATAAACGCGGATTCTTCCCCGTCGCCGTAAGAATTATAAACCGTTTTACCGTCGGAAATAAACTTAAACGAAACGTCGGGATTACCTAGAATAAACCTTGCCATAAGATATGAAACGTCCGACTCTTCCGCACGTTCGGTTTTAAGGAACTTTTCACGCGCAGGAGTGTTGAAAAACAGGTTTCTTACGGTAACTACCGTGCCGTTTGCCATACCGCACGGCTTAACGTCCGAAGTCTCTCCGCCTTCCGAATAAATCTCGTAACCTTCTTCTTGACTACTCGGTTTAGAAGAAATAAGAAGTTTACTAACACTTGCGATAGACGGCAGCGCTTCACCGCGGAAACCCAACGTAGATATTGCGTCAAGATCGGATACGGACGATATCTTGCTCGTTGCGTGAGGCATTAAAGCCTTTTTTAAGTCTTCCTTTTCGATCCCCGCGCCGTCATCTATTACTACGATCTTCGAAATACCACCGCCGACTATCTCTACGGTAATATTTTTCGATCCCGCGTCTATGGAGTTTTCAACGAGTTCTTTTACGACGGAAGACGGTCTTTCGACCACTTCACCCGCGGCGATCCTGTTGAAAACTTTACTTGTTAAAAGGTTTATTTTACTCATTTCCCTTTAATCCTTCTTTTAGATCAGAGATAAGGTTAAATGCCTGCATCGGCGTAAGATTATCTAAATCGACGTCCTTTATAACGCTCTCAGTTCTCGACAATCTTTGCGGTTCAGAAGTTTTTACGTTTTTTCCTACGTTTTTTTCACGTTTTTCTAAAACCGTCAAAATCTCTTTTGCTCTGTCTGTTACTTCTTTTTTAACCCCCGCAAGAGCCGCAACTTCTATACCGAAACTCCTGTTTGCACCACCGCGCATGATTTGACGAAGGAAGACGATCCCCGAAGGCATCTCTTTTACGGTGATCTTGTAATTTTTAACGCCTTCAAGTTTTCCTTCAAGTTCGGTAAGTTCGTGATAGTGCGTCGCAAAAAGTGTTTTCGCTTTTATGTTCTTCGTAAGGTACTCGACGATAGCCCACGCGATAGATAAGCCGTCGTAAGTACTCGTTCCCCTGCCGATCTCGTCTAATATAAGCAGACTTTTATCCGTAGCGTTGTTGATTATGTCGGCGACTTCGTTCATTTCGACCATAAAAGTACTTTGATCTGAAATAAGGCTGTCGCTTGCTCCTACGCGGGTAAAAATCTTGTCGGTAAGCGGAATCGTCGCCGACCTTGCGGGAACGAAAGAACCTACGTGCGCCATAAGCGTTATCAGCGCGACTTGCCGCATATAAGTACTCTTACCCGCCATGTTAGGACCGGTAAGGATCATAGTTCTGCTGTCGTCTCCGTTAAGATAACAGTCGTTAGGCACGAAGTTTTGTTTAGAAATACGCTCAACGACGGGATGTCGTCCCGCGGTGATCTCGAGCGCGCCACTTTCGATTACCGTCGGCATAACGTACCCGTTCTCTTTGGCGACGATAGAAAGCGAAAGAATAGCGTCAAGCGTTGCGACCGCGTCGGCAGTAGTCTTTAATTTGTCGATCTCGGCGGAAAGCGTTTCCACGACTTCTTTATATAACGTGCTTTCAATGGATAAACACTTGTCAGAGCTAGAAAGAATTTTGTCTTCTAACTCCTTTAACTCTTCCGTAACGTATCTTTCGGAGTTTACTAAGGTCTGACGTCTGATAAAATCGTAAGGAACCTGATCTTTAAAAGAGTTCGTTACCTCGATATAGTAACCGAACACCCTGTTATACGCGATCTTTAACGTCTTTATTCCGGTTCTTTGCCGTTCTTTTTTTTCAAGTTCAACTATTCTGTCCTTCCCGTGATTTTTGAGTTCTCTTAATTCGTCGAGTTCTTTATTGTATCCTTCTTTAATGTATCCGCCGTCCTTTGTAACGGAAGACGCGTCGTCGGATATCGCCCTGTCAAGAAGTGATACTATTGCGGAAAAGTCAAAAATATCGTCGGATATCTCCGCAATAAGTTCGGAAGAAAGACCGGATAAAATAAACTGTACGTTGGGCATAACGGAAAGAGAAGTTTTAAGTAACACGCAGTCTTTTGGCGTAAGGTTGCCGTTTGAGATTCTTCCTGCAAGCCTTCCTATATCGCGTACCGAAAGTAAAACGTCGGATAGCGTAGAACGCGCCAAATTGTCCTTATAAAACGCGTTTACCGCGTTAAGCCTTTTATCGATAAGTACTTTATCGGCAAGCGGAGATAATACCCATGAAGTCAGTTTTCTTCCGCCCATACTCGTTTTAGTGCGATCAAGCACCCAAAGTAGCGAACCGTAGTTTTTGCCGTCCCTTATCGTTTTTGTAAGTTCTAAGTTTCTTACCGCGTTGACGTCAAGCATCAGTCGGCTCTCGCCGTTTTCGTTCTTTATAGAAGTAACGTTTATTAGCGCGTGTTTCTGTGTGAGTTTAAAGTAAGAGATAAGCGCACCCGAAGAAGACACGCAAACGTCGTCTTCAGAGATCCCAAAGGATAAAAGAGAA
>CAMPBJ010000084.1 GCA_946637575.1 uncultured Clostridia bacterium
CCGGTCAAAAATTCTTTTGCGCCGGATATCGCCTCGTAAATATTCACTCCGTCCACACTTCTTGCGGAGCCTTTAAGATCGTCTCCGTGTCCTGCGAACACGACGACGGGGCGATTATAGTCTTCAACGAGTTTTGCGGCGACTATCCCAACGACGCCGGCGTTCCACTTTTTATCGTAAACCATAATGACGTTGCGTCTAAAAGCGCCGCTTTCCCTTATCTTTTCACTTGCAAAGCGATATATCTCGTCGCACTCCGCCTGTCTTGCGGTATTGTATCCGTTCAGTTTAACGGATAGATCGAAGATCTCGTTTTCATCGTCCGAAAGGAAAAGTTTGAGCGCGGAATTCGCGTCCCCTAATCTTCCGCCGGCGTTGACGCGCGGAGCAAGGATAAACGCTAGCGACTGCGCCGTAATAACCCTGTCCTTTCCGCCGAAAAGATACTTAAAGCAATCTCTGATTTTATTCTGCCCGAAAAGCTTTAGCCCCTCTTTAACTATCGCCCTGTTTTCGCCTGTTAAATCCATACTGTCGGCAACGGTCGCAAGCGACACGAAGTCTAAGTACTTGTCCGCCGATTTCCCTATCAGCGCATGCCCTAATTTATATGCCACTCCTGCACCGCAAAGCGCGGAGAAAGGATATTCGGCGTCGACTTTCGGGTTTATTATAGGGCAGTCGGGCAAAACTTCCGGCGGCTCGTGATGGTCCGTAACGATAACGTCCATGCCGTAGTTTTTCAGCGTTTCTATCTTGTCTTTCTCACTTATACCGCAGTCCACGGTGATAAGGATAGAAAAACCCTCGTTTTCGATCCTTTGTAAGACTTTGGGAAGGCATATACCGTAACCGTCTTCCCGTTCGGGAATAATGATGCCGTTTTCTATCCCGAACTCTTTTAAACACTTGGAAAGCACGGCGGAAGCGCAGATCCCGTCCGCGTCATAATCGCCGGATATAAGCACCTTTTCCCCATTATCTCTCGCGCGGTAAAGACGTTCGGTAACACGCTTCATTTCGGGAAAAAGAAAAGGATCTAAAAACTGCGCTTTGGACGGTGATAAAAACACTTTCACCTTTTCCACAGTATCTATTCCGCGGCAGAATAAAAGTCTTGCGGTATCAAAAAGAATACCGCAAGAATTCGCAATATTTTCGACAGACGCCGCTTCGTCATCCGAAAGCGGCTTACGAAATTCTACACGCATTTTATCCCCTATAAACAATAAGGCGGAAGTTCGTTCCGCCTTACTTTGACTTTCACTTTTTATTTATTGCGATTTTTATTCGTTGCCACGTAAAGCGTGGAAGTGAACGCAAACGCCGCAAAGAACGATGAGGCGCTCGCTATCAGGAGTTGAACTCCTAAAAGTCTTATATAAGCGGGACCTACCGCAATTAAGATCACGGACGCGACCGCTACCGCACAAGCGATAAATATTAGTCTTAAAAGACCTTGCTTTACGCCGAGATCCGCAACCTCTTCTACGGTCAGGTCGTCACGAACGATCGACGTTTCCTTGAATCTGTGCGCTAAAACGATCGACAGGATCTCCGACAATGCAAACACGAAGGCTGCGCCGACGTCTCCCGTAGGATCAACCGGCACTCTGAATATGCTGATAAGCGCGGTATAGAGAAGAATTCCTATGACCGAAGTACAAATCACGGTTACCGCACCGCTGAGTCTTACGGCAAACAACGCGTAGACGAAAAGCGCGACGGCGGACAGACAAATCGCAAGGATAATAAAACTCTTTCCGCCCGACACTGCGTCGAACCTTAACACGCTCGCCGTCGCCGTCAATCCGGTAACTTCCGCTTTCTCGGTAAGTGCGGTTTGAACCGCTTCTTCTAACCCACCGCATTTTTCAGTTACGTCGGAAGTAAACTTATATATCAAATCAAGTCCCGTTCCGTCTGCCTGCTGGGAATAAGCCGTCGCTTTCAGTCCGTTATCCGAAAAATATTTTTCGGTAGCAGACTTTGCAACGTCTATCGTGTTATCGGTCGCGGTGTACTGATTTACGTGTACCTTAACTTCGTAACCGCCCTTAAAGTCAACCGTATTGTTAAAACCGAAGATACCCAAGACGATCATCCCGACAAGGACCAAAGCAAGAGCAACGACGGTAAAAATCTTAAAACGTTTAGATAAGGAATTCATTGTTATTCGTCCTCCCTTTTAAGATTCAAGAATTTATCCTGATTTTCCGTCTTAACGAGCGGAAGAACGATCGCAACGAACATTCTTAGGAAGAGCAGACTTGCAATAAGGAACGCACCCGCGGCGATGCCGAACGATATTGCGAAACCTTTGATTACTCCTTTCGTTAAAACAAAAACGAGAATCGAAACCGCGGCGGAAACAACACCGACCGATAACGTCGGCATAAGCGAACGCTTAAACGCGGTTTTGACCGACGCTTTGACGGTCTTTCCGTTAGCGTATTCTTCACAAAGTCTTTTGTAGAATACGAATAATCCGTCCGCAATAAGGATCGCACCGGCGAGCATACCGACCAGCGTTCCGAGGTTTACCACAATTCCGGGAATAGCGATGAACATAAACGCGTAGATCGGAAGTATCAAAAGAACGTTGAGCAGCGCGATAAGTCCGAATCCCTTTCCTTTTACGCAGAAGAAAACGACCGTTCCAACCAAAACTACCGCCAACGCAATGATAAGACCGAGCGTAGCGTTGCCGTAAGGCGAAGTGATCTCCGCACCGTCGTCAACCGTGAACTTGTAATCTATGCCTCCCTTGTTTAAGAGCATGACCATTCTCTTTACCTGATCGGCGTCGTTACCGTAAGATAACGAGAGCGTGCCGTTCGCGTAAGAATTAGTGATCGAAAACGGGCTGGAGCCGGCGGAAGTATCGAATACCGTCGTCGAAAAATCACCGCTTTCTTCACCGACTATCGCTTTAAGGTAGTAGGAAGACGCACCCAAAACAACCTTGTCGAGTTCGGCTTTCGCATCCGCGGTGAACTTTACCGAGAAGTTCTGATACGTCGTTCCCTCATAATAGGTAGAACCTAAATAACTTGCCTTTTCAACCGCGTTGACGTCGGTAAGTATTTCGGAAAGTTCGGAAGACGACGTGCCGCCGAAGAACCTCACTTTACCGTATGCAGCGATCGCGCTTATATCCGCTGCGACCTTGCTGTCTTTTTTAAGTTCTATTCTTACGGAATAGTCCGTAATAGACGGATCGGGGTTTTCAAATCCTTTGACCGAATACAAGTCGTATCCCAAGTCCTCGATCCTGCCGGAAACGGTTTTAAGAAAATCTTTCTTATTTACTATTTCCTCCTCGTTACTATCGGAAAGAGTCAAAGTATAAGCGTAACCGCCTGCCAGATCGTAGTCGCAATCGTAAGCGCCGACAAAAGAATTATACACTTTGATGCCGACGGGGAATCTTACGAAGGTGAGGACGATAAGAACAGCCATTATTACGCCGAGAACTGACAGCAATGTAATTGACTTTCCTTTCTTCATGTTAAACTCCTTGAAACGGGAAAAAATCCCCTTTATGCAAATCTAATAAATTATATACCATAAAACGGTTTCGGTCAATAGAAATTTACAATTTTTCTTGTAATACAAGATAAAATCCTTAAAAACAAGTCAGTCTTTAAGGAAAAACCAGAGCAGTAACGCTGCCACGGCAACACCCAAAAGTACAACTCCCGCGATTTTAAGAGCAGACTTCGGCGTTTTGCCGTAGACTTTACCGTTAGACCCGTTTACGTAAAAATTGTAAGTCTTATTCGCGTAATTAAAATTGCCTATGTAGACGGGAAGCATAACGTACTTGTACGTTACCTCCGAGTGCGTGGTGGAAACGTTAAGATAGTCAAGCCGATCGTAAGAGTACTTTGAAAGGATCTTACGGCGAATAATCTTATCCATAATGCCTTTCGCCTCGCCCCAGCAAACTGTCAAATCCTTATCGTAGCGGTAAGTCATAAAGCCGGATATAAACTTTTCGTCGTAAACCTTGCTCGCATTTGTGTCGAACGGCGAAATCTTCGACGTCGTCTTTTGCCCGAGCCTTTTGCTTGCCGAAACCAAAACGTCGTCAAAGTCCAGTGAATACGTTCCGGAAATGTGCTGCCACTCCACGGTCGTAACCGTGCGCGCATCCTTTCCCGAGCCTACGGTATGCGTATGCTCGATACCTATCCTTCCTTCGTAAGTCGAATACGTTTTGCTGTCGAACGTAAAAGACGGCATATACACTCCGCGAAGATTATCGGTATTTATATTCTTTTTAAACTTTCTCGGTGCAAAAAATCTTTTTTTAGCCCAGGCGGACGCAAGTTCGACGGCCTTATCTTCGCCGAAAGAAAACTGTAAGACCGCGCTCGGTTTAAGCCCGGGCAATTCCTGCGTTTTCTGCACGTGCGCGGTTCCGCAGAAAGGACAGTTCTTCGCGATCTCTTCCCCGCTCATCACTATTTCCGCGCCGCAGTTTCCGCAACGGAAAAGAGTGGCTTCGGAACTTTCCCAAAGCCTGTCTTTTGAAAATCCTTGTTCGATATCCAACTCTTTAGCCTGTTTTTTTTCAAAATCGACCGTATTGCCGCAATGAGAACAGTAAAGAGTCTGCGTTTCGGGGTTAAACGTCATGTTCGCACCGCAGTTAGAACACTTAAAACTCGCGGTGTCAACCTTCTTTTTGCCGCTCTTTTTTTCCCCCGAAGGTTTCTTTTCTTCCGCCATTTTAGAAGTTATTGAGTTCTTTCAATACTTTTTCGAGGTCTACGCCGTGAACACCGACCGCCTCGCCTACGGTTTCACCGTGAGCAAGAGCACAGCCTAAACAGTGCATGCCGTGTTCCATAAGAATATCTCCCGCGTTGGGGTTGATCTGGATCGC
>CAMPBJ010000085.1 GCA_946637575.1 uncultured Clostridia bacterium
CCGGCATAAAGGTTACCCAAGTTCCGGTAAAGTCCGCGTCTCCCACCACTTTTAGGGGAGCTTGCGGAATACCGCGGTTATAGGTCTGTTTATGCTTTTTGCCGTTCTGATAGACTTCTACGTCGAGCCACTCGGAGAGCGCGTTAACGACCGAAAGACCTACGCCGTGAAGACCGCCGGAGATCTTGTATCCGCCACCGCCGAACTTTCCGCCGGCGTGAAGTTTAGTTAAAACGACCTGAACCGCGGAAACGCCTTCGGTGTGGTGAATCGCGGTAGGTATTCCCCTGCCGTTATCCTTTACGGTACACGAGCCGTCGGGATTGATTTCGACCGTTATCGTGTCGCAATAACCCGAAAGCGCCTCGTCGATAGAGTTATCGACAATTTCGTGAACGAGGTGATGAAGCCCGCGCGCGTCGGTAGAACCGATGTACATACCCGGTCTTTTACGTACGGGATCTAATCCTTCCAAGACCTGAATCTGACTTTCGCCGTACGTTGCGTTGTCATTTCGTTTTTCTTCCATAAACTACCTACTGAAAATAATTTTGACAATACTATAAATATTATATAGTAAGTTATTTATATTATAACACACGCGCGCGCGTAAAGCAAGACCTTTTTTATTTTTCTTTTTTTTATAAATCAAAAAGGATAAATTCGGCAAAATACCGCAAAATATTTTTATGAGAAGTTGTAAAAACTGTAAAGAAAATATGGAAAACCGCCACTTCTTCGAGTGTAAAAACTGCGGATATACGGTATGTGAAAGATGCGCGGGAAAAACGAAGAGCATCTGCCCGAACTGTTACCACGATTTAGAGATAAACTCGTAACAAAAAAAGAGCCTATCGGCTCTTTTTATAAAAGATCTTTTTTCATTTCGTCAAACAGCCTGCCGTAAAGTTTAGAAACACCGGACGGAAACGCCGTCTCTGCGTCGGAAAGTCCCTTATCAATAAAGCGCTTTGCGACCTCTTTTTCTTTTCTTACGTAAAGAATATACGCCGTTTTAGCGCAAAGAACTCCCAAATCGTCGCTTTTATTTAAGTACTTTTCAAGTTCCGCGGTGTAATCGTCCGCACGGTACTCGTCAAAATCAAACGTACAAGTGCCGTACAAGGCGTAGGTTTTAACAAGAAACTTTACCTCAAAAGACATGTAACTTTCGAGCGTTAAAAGACGGTCCGTAACCTTTTTGGCGTCAACATAATCGCCTTTATCGAGATAATAAAGATAGCGGAGAGTTAAAAGGTTTATAAAATACGGGCTGTCTTCCTGAAGTTGCGGAAGATCAAAGTATAATTTTTCGTCGATCTCCGACGGTGTTTTCCCACCGATAAGTTCGGCTTGGATCTTTAAAATACCGCCCATAACAACGCCTTCGGGCGTCTTTTTTTTCAGCGCATAAATAATACCGCCGTCGTTAAAAACGCCGTCCGACGACATAGGAAAAGCGTTACCCACGAAAAAGTACGCTCCCACGGGCAGGAAAGTCCCCAAAATACAGAAAACGATAAAAGGAACTTTGCCGTAGATAAAGAACGCCGGAATACTTAAAATCATCGAAAAAAATGAGAAAATAAGCCCGCCGTACGTACTTTTGATCATACGTTTTTCAACGTTTTCGGGATAAAGCGGCGCGGTTTCGGTCGCTCCCGCCTCGGAGAGCGGAAGTGTGAAAGAAAACTCGTAACCGCCGTTTTTTAACGTCCACTTGAAAAACCAGAACTTAAAAACGGTGACCTTAAAGCCGTTTTTTTTCGCAAATAAAAGATGCCCCGCTTCGTGAAGAAAAGTGCATACGATCCCGCTGACGAGCGCACCCAAGAGTAAAAATATAACGTTTACGGCAACGGAATATCCCGTGGAATATTTCCCCATAGGGATAGAGAGCAAAAAGATCGCTAAAAGCACGACCGATATAGTCAGTACGTTGCCCCAGATATTAAAACTTCTTTTCATTTTTTAGCCTGTCCAAAAGATAACCTTCCAAATTATCGCTTTCGCTTACGGTAACGGAGTCTAACCCTGATTTTTTCATAATTTCATATAAAATATGCGTGCCTGACGCAATAACCTTCGCCCTTTCCTTCTGAAGACCAACAACGTTTTCCCTCTCCGCTTCCGTCATCGAATAGAAAGAGTTTTTAAGTCTTTCGACCTCTGAAAACAAAAGTTTATATCCCTGCACCTTTTCGGGATCGTAAGGAAAAAGCGATTGCGACACGCTTGCAAGCGAAGTCGCCGTTCCGCCTATCGCGTAAAAATCCGTTTTCGGAACGTCGCCGTAAACGCTTATTTTTTTACTTATCAAATCTCGCGCAGAGTTCTCGTCGTCGCCGCACTCGTTATGTAAAGTTACCGCACCGATATCCGCGCTCTTAACAAAAACTACCTTGCTGTTTAGAATAACGACCGTTTCGGAACTTGCGCCGCCTATGTCGATAACTCCGCCGTCTCTTCCTCCTAAAGCTCCCAAAGCGCCGATTTCGGCTTCTTTTTCACCTGAGATTATATCGACGGATAAACCGGTTTTCTTCTTCACTTCTTCGGTAAAGCGATCGGAGTTCTTCGCCTTTCTTAAAGCCGCCGTGCCGAATATAAAAACCTTGTCCGCGCCGTCTTTTCTCGCCGTATTAAAAAATTCGACTACAGCATTAACCGTTCTTTCAACCGAATTAAAATCAAGAAACCCGTTTTGCATATTTTCGGCAAGACGGGTGCAGTTTACTCTTTTATATATCGTTTTATTTTCCCAAAACATAAGACGGACGGAGTTAGATCCGACGTCTATAACGGCGTACTTCATTTACTCTCCGTACTTGTTTTCGAGTTCCTTGGTAAGTCCTAATTCCCTTGCTCGGAACTCGATCCACGCCCATTGTTTACGCGCCTCGTACGTGTTCTCACCGTCTTCTATAATCTTTTCGTACTTTGCGATCTCGCGGTCGAGTTCCGCGACGTTTTCCCTGTGGATCTTTATGGAAATAAGTTGATAAACCATAACGGAAAGCAGGATAAAAAGAAACAACACCGCCCCGACGGTCAGTGCGATTATTCTTCTTTTGGTTTTTTCTTCGGACATTTTTCTCTTCCTTTCCGTTTTGCTTCGGTAACTATTTTTCGCATTATATTATATAACTTTTTACATCCCATTGCAAGTATATGGTGAAAACTTTTTTTGTACGCAAAAACGCCGACTACCGCCGCTAAAAGAATATACGGTCTGATATTCGGAAATCTTAAAACAAACGAGAAGTAAGAAAACAGCACCCCGAAAACGACGAACGCAAAAAAGTCTGGCAGTTCCCTTATAATCCTGTTTTTAATAAGCGATCTTATCGCTTTGGATACCGTAAACACAGGCGACAAGGCGACGCTTAACGAAAAGGACAGTAAAAAGTAGTAGAGTTGATTTGAAGAGACGAACATTTACTTAAAAATGCGCTTTATAAAAGGCGTTTTCTTTCCGCCGTAGATCACTTCACTAAATTCGCCGTCGCAACTTAAATTCCCCGTCGCCTTGTTAAAAGCGGTTATTTTAAGACCGCTGCCGCGAATAGTTACTTTCGTTCGGTTAACAGTTAGTTTTAACGCCGATTCCGAATAGCCGTCCACTTGTTCTACTCCCGTCATCGTAAGTCTTTTCCTTGCGTCTATACAGAGTTTTTCTTCGTTCATAAAAAATCTCCTTATATAGAAACGATATGAAAAAAACACCAAAATAGAACAAAAAGGACGGATTTTTCCGCCCTTTTATATCGACCGAACAACTATTCGGGAAGTTTCATGTCTCCGAACTTTATCCAACCTTTTTTACGCATAAACTCGCTGATAAGAAGGTTTAAGAGAGCAGGCAGAACGAACATCAAAAGGATGATCCCGATTATACCCAAAGCACCGCTCGTGTACTTAAACAGGTCGAACACGCCCACAAGCCCGCTCGTTCCCATACCGCCGCCGGCAGTTCCGCACTTTAAGGCGAAAACACAGGACGAAAGCGGTCCTAAAATTGCGCTCGATATTATCATAGGGAGCATTATTATCGGTTTTTTCATTACGTTCGGTATCTGCAACATAGAAGTTCCTATCCCTTGCGCGATAAGTCCTCCCCACCTGTTTTCCCTAAAACTTGCCACCGCAAAGCCAACCATATGACACGCGCAACCGACCGTCGCCGCACCGCCGGCAAGGAGCATCGCCTGATACTCCGCGGTTTCGGGCGAAAAACCCGTTAAAACAGGACTTGCGACCGCAACCCAAATGGCAGCGGAAGACGTCGGCAAAGTCAAAAGAATACCTACGAGAACGGATATGACGATACCCATTATAAAAGGCGTTGCGTCGGTAGCGACGGCGATAAGAACGCCCAACTGGTTTACGAGCCAGATAAACGGGAAGGAAACGAAAACGCCTGCAAATGAAAGGAGCATAACCCCAAGCGGAACTATTAAAATATCCACCTTCGTTTTCCCCGCGTAAAGTCCTACGATCTCGGCGCAGAGCATAGTAACTACGTACGCCCCGATAGGATTCCCCGGCGCGCCGAGAACGAGTGAAAAACCCGCGCTCCCCGGCATAAGTTTATCCGAAAACGCACCGACGAGCCCCGCAAGAGCCGAAGAGAAGATCAAAAGTTTGTTCTTTCCCAAAGCGTGTGCGATGCCTACGCCTATCCCCGCGCCCATAAGACTTTTAGCGATATTCGCGATATATAGAATAGTATTTCCAATATAGTTATCGCCTATCCAACCGGCGATCTGCGAAAGGATCGTTCCCGCGATAAGCGTGCAGAAAAGCCCTTGCGCCATGCCTGAAAACGCGGTTATAAAGT
>CAMPBJ010000086.1 GCA_946637575.1 uncultured Clostridia bacterium
GACACGTAAGAAGAGTCCAAAATCGCGTCAACTTCGATTTTTTCGAGTTTTTCTTTTACGGAGTTTACGAGTTCTTTTTTTGCCACGCCTTTGACGTAACACATAACGACGGGCGTTTTAGATAGCGTGCCGACGTTTACGGTGGTAAACGTAAGATCCGGCGACTTTATTCTTCTCCTCATAAGCGAAAGATTTATGGGGACGCTCTCCACGAACCCTTCTCTCGGACCTTTGATGACGGTGGAAGTCGGCGGCTCTGCGATGGCGCGCTGTTCGTATTTTTTAAGTCCGAAGGAAAACGCGCAAGAGAATCCGTCGATAAGCAGCACCGCGTTCCCCGTCGCGACTTCGCATTCAACGTCGTCTAAAGAAGTTACGGTCTTTTTGTCAGGGGAAAGAACGGACGAAAGAACTTGTTTTTCGGAAACGGTTTCAAGTTCGCTTAAAGGTTTAATAACGAGTTCCCCGAGCATTTTTTTATCCGTTACGGTTTCGGAAAAGACGATCGCTCCGCCCGTGTGCTTTAAGGATATTTCTGTAAACTTTATATCCGAAGACGTTACGTCTTTTTTTAGGCTCGTAACGTTTTCGGAAAGATTTTTGGATATTTCCATAGAATAAAGTATCCGAAAAAGAAAAAAGATTATACAAAAAAAGGTGGCTTACCGCCACCTTTTTTTTACTTTTCCTTAAGTGCGAGAACGGACGTTACGATAAGATTTGCGACGTCTTTCGCGTTCGCGCCTTCTTTTATCGCGGGGGATAAAATCTCCGCGATCTTTTCTACCGCCTCCGCGTCATCTATGCATAAAACGATTTTTTCCGCGATCTCTTTAACGTTCTCTTCCGGGGCGAAGTCTTTGACGATCCCTTCGATAAGAAGGAGTTTCGGATCAAACGTGAGCGATCTTTTGCTTTTGATTCTGTAAAAAACCGCGCTTAAAACCTCCGAAAGAGAGCCCGTAACAAGACCGAGGCTGAGCGCGTCGTTAAAGTTCCAAGAGCCTAAAATAAGCAAATAGACGGACTCCGCCGCAATTCCCAACACAAAGGGAAGATAATTGAAAAAGGAATGAAGTTTGCCCTTAAAAACCGCGGAGATTATCTCGGTAAAGACAAAAACCCCGACGGAAAAAGCGCAAGTCTGTATTCCGTAGCCGATAAAGAAATCTTTAAGTTCACAAAAAAACATAACACACTCCTTTTTTTAGGAGAGCGTTAAAAAATCACCCCTTCCTTTTTCATTGCCTTATATAATCTTTTATAAAAAGATAGTAAATATACCGAATAGTAATTCAAATCCCACTCTCCTTAATTTTTTCCAAACGCCGAGAAGAGTATATAACGTCGATTTTTTTTGTAAATAAGTTTATGACAAAAAGCGGACGTGCTTTAAAAAATAATTTTTGGCGTTAAAGCATAAGAATAAATATCGACTTTTTTCGGGGGAATAATATGTTTTTCGATTTTTTATTCTATATTCTCGGCAAGATAACTTTTTTTACCGGCGCGATATTTTCTTCTTCGTCTTTTCCGAAACCGTTAAAACCCGAAGAGGAAAAGGCGCTTATAAAGAAGATGAAGGAAGGGGACTCTTCCGCGCGGGACGAACTTATCGAAAAGAATTTGAGACTCGTCGCGCACGTTGCCAAAAAGTATCAGGGTTCTGCGGAACAGGACGATCTTATATCCGTAGGGAGCATAGGGCTAATAAAGGCGGTGGACACCTTTAACCCCGAAAAGAACGTTTCTCTTGCGACGTTCGCCGCAAGGTGCATAGAAAACGAAATGCTTATGCTTCTTCGCGCGAACAAAAAATATAAGTGCGAAGTGTCTTTATCCGAGAGTATCGGGCAGGATAAGGACGGCAACGAAATGACGCTTGCGGATATGCTTTTTGTTAAAGACGAAACGGTCTTTGAAAAGGTGGATAAAGCGCTCGTCGCAAGAGAACTTAAAAAACAGGTGAAAAGAATACTTTCAAAACGCGAATATACGGTTATATCCTTGCGCTACGGGTTAGACGCGGAAAGAACGTACGCGCAAAGAGAAGTGGCGTTGATGCTTAAAATATCCCGTTCCTACGTTTCACGCATAGAAAAAAAGTCTGTCGAGAAACTCAAAGCGGAACTAAAAAAAGAGCAATTCTATTGCTAACGGGGGAAAAATATGTTAAAATACACTAAAGGTGAAATATGGAAGAAAAAATTGCGGTCATCGCGATAATAGTTAAAGAAGAAGCGGCAAGCGAAAAGGTCAACTCGATTTTACACGAATACAGGGACTATATCGTAGGAAGGCTCGGTATTCCTTACAGAAAAAAGGGCGTGAACGTCATATCCGTCGTGATCGACGCATCGCAGGAAGTTATAAACGGGCTGTCCGGAAAACTCGGTATGACGGACGGCGTTACGAGTAAGGTGTTGACGACGAAATGACGGTTACTTTTATCAGCGGCGCTACCGGCGGAATAGGAAAGGCGTTCGCGTTCGCTTGCGCGTTAAAAGGGTACGACCTTTTTTTAACCGGTAGGAGCGAAGAGAAACTTTCCGCCCTAAAAGAAGAGATAGAAAAGGGATACGGCGTTTCGGTCGAGATATTCCCGTGCGACCTTACGAACTCGGAAGACAGAGCCGCGCTTTTAGACTTTGCGAAGAGTAAAGAGTTTATCGTAGAGCGGATCGTAAACGTCGCCGGGGTGGACACGCAGTTAGCGTTTAAGGACTACACGGCGGAAAAACTCATATTCCAAGTCCGCGTGAACGTGGAAGCGACGCTTTATTTAACGCACGGACTTTTGGCATTAAAGAAAGGCAACGCGGAAGTTATCACGATAAGCAGTATGTCAGGCGTGTCGCCCATGCCGTACTTTGCGGTGTATTCGGGAACGAAAGCGCTTTTAACGAACGTGTTTACCTCGCTCCACTACGAACTTAAAAAAGACGGCGTGAAGGTAACGACGGTGCTTCCCGGCGGAGTTTATACCCGCCCGGATATCGTAGAACAGATAAAAGAGCAGGGGCTTTGGGGCAAACTATCGGCAAAAACGCCGGAGTTCGTCGCCGAAAGATCGCTTAAAGCGGTGAAAAAGAACAAGATGATCTACGTGCCGGGGGGATTCAACAAGTTCCTGTACTTTTTGATGAAGATCGCGCCGAAGCGGATCGTTTTAGGGTTTATCGCAAAACGTTGGAAAACGCAGAAGAAAGACGCGTTTTAAAAAAAAGGAGAAAAGATGAGTTACGCAGACGAAGTGTTTATTAAAAACTGTACGGATATCATAAATAACGGCGTGTGGGATACGGACTACCCCGTTCGCCCCAAGTGGCACGACGGAACGCCCGCCCATACCGTCAAAAAGTTCTGTATCGTAAACAGGTACGATTTAAGTAAAGAGTTTCCTATCCTGACTTTAAGGCGCACGGCGTTTAAGTCCGCGATAGACGAAATACTTTGGATATGGCAAAAAAAGAGCAACAATATCCACGACTTAAACTCTCATATATGGGACAGTTGGGCGGACGAGTCAGGTTCTATCGGAAAGGCTTACGGCTACCAACTCTCGGTAAAACATAAGTACCCCGAAGGCGAATTCGATCAGGTGGACAGGGTGCTTTTCGACTTAAAGAACAACCCGCACAGCAGAAGGATTCTGACTAATATCTACACGTTTGCCGACCTTTCGGAAATGCATCTGTATCCTTGCGCGTACTCGATGACGTTCAACGTTTCCGGGGATACGTTAAACGGCATCTTAAACCAAAGAAGTAACGACGTTGCCGTCGCGAACAACTGGAACGTCGTTCAGTACGCCGCGCTTTTGATGATGTTCGCGCAGGTCTCCGGGCTAAAAGTCGGCGAACTCGTCCACGTGATCGCCGACGCGCATATATACGACAGGCATATTCCCGTCGTTGAAAAAATGCTTAAAAATCCGACCTTCCCCGCGCCGAAGGTTACATTAAACCCTAACGTAAAGAACTTCTACGATTTTAAGGTGGAAGACTTTTCGATAGAAGGGTACGAGTACAATAAGTTAGAAGACAAGTTCGAGGTGGCAATTTAATGAAATCCATAGTCGCAGTTGACAGAAAGTGGGGCATAGGAAAGAAAAACGGGCTTTTGTTTTCGCTCCCCGAAGATATGAAGTATTTTAAGGAAAAGACCTTAAATAAAGTCGTCGTTATGGGCTCTAATACGTTAAAGTCCTTTCCGAACGGCAAACCGCTTAAAGATAGGGTAAATATCGTTCTTTTCCCCGGCGGGGAAAAAAGGGACGACTGCATCGTCGTAGATAGTTTAGACGAACTTAAAACGGTCTTAAAAAACTACGATACGGACGACGTCTTTATAATAGGCGGAGCGATGTTCTATAAAACCATGCTCCCTTACTGCACCGAAGTTTTGGTAACAAAAGTTGACGCCGACGGAGACGCCGAAGTGTTTTACGAAAATCTTGATCTTCTTCCCGACTGGACGTGCGAAACCGAGAGCGAAGAGACGGAAACGAACGGCTATAAAATAAAGTTTACTGTCTACAAAAACTCCGCCGTTCAGCCTTTCTGAATTGTTTACGTCAGAACACTCAAAACACCTAAAAGCATTGTGAAAAAACACAGTGCTTTTTTTTGCCTAAAAAAGAGCGCAAAAAATAAAATAATTTTTGAAATATGACAGTAACTGACATAATTCAGGTATAATATATGGGCGTAACAAGAGTTACAAGCCGTTGACAATTTTTAGCCGAACGACTGAAAAGCGGAAGTTTACGATAGAACGGCAGAAACGCC
>CAMPBJ010000087.1 GCA_946637575.1 uncultured Clostridia bacterium
GCTTATGTGCTATTTTAGCGATAGCGTCTATATCGATCACGTTCGAGTTCGGGTTGTCGAGCGTTTCTGCAAAGATAAGTTTGGTGTTTTCCTTTATCGCTCTTTCAAAATTCTCTGGATCGCTCTGATCGACGAAAGTAACCGACACTCCCTGATCTTTTAAGGTATGAGAGAACAAGTTGAAAGTTCCGCCGTAAACGCTTGAAGAAGATACTATGTGATCCCCGGATCTCGTTATGTTCTGTACGGCAAAAGTTATCGCAGTCGAGCCTGACGCCGTCGCAAGCGCACCGACGCCGCCTTCCAAGGCTGAAATTCTTTGCTCGAACACGTCGCTCGTCGGATTCATAAGTCTCGTGTAGATATTGCCGCCTTCCGTTAAGGCGAACCTTCCTGCCGCAGTGGCGGAATCCTTAAAAACGTAGGACGTTGTCGCATAGATCGGCACCGCTCTCGAATCGGTCGCGATATCCGCGCTGTCCTGCCCTACGTGTACCTGTAACGTTTCAAATTTATATTTACTCATTTTTTAATTCTCCTTTTCGTTAAAATGATAGATTATTGTTTTTAATAATCAACACATTCGCCCGAATCGGAAGTTCTGTCTTAACAACAGCAAAAATATCAGTCTCATTTTCCGCGTTTCCTTTTACCTACCTTTTTAGTAGGTAATTAAAGTATAATACGGAAAATTCGTTTTGTCAACGGTTTTAATAAAGATTTTAAAAATAAAAAACGCACTTGATTTAATGTTGTCAAGTGCGTTTGGTTGTTATATCGTCCTATTTTATTCTGCCGTTGCGAAGTGAGTTTAAGACCGCTAAAAGCATAACGCCTACGTCGCCCAACGCGGATACCCAGGTCGGAACGGTCAGCACGAGCGCTGTAACCATAATGGCGACTTTTACGCCGATTGATACTATTATGTTTTCAAGAACGACTTTCTTAATCTTCTTTGAGTGTTTGACGGAATCCGAAACGCGTTTTACGGAGTCGGTCAGTATAACGACGTCGGCGGTTTCGATACTGACTTCGCTGCCTATCTTACCCATCGCGATTCCGACATCGGCGTTCGCGATACAAGGAGAGTCGTTTACACCGTCGCCGACGTAAGCGACGCGCTTTCCTTCGCTCTTTATTCTATTTAACGCTTCAAGTTTTTGTTCGGGCAAAAGTTCCGCGTAAACCTTATCGATCCCAACGCTATCCCCTACTTTCGCGGCGGCGGACTTATTGTCGCCGGACAGGATATAAGTATCTGTAACACCGCAGTCTTTAAGCGCGGCAATTCCGTCCTTTGCGTCTTCCTTTATCGTATCCGAAAGGAAAACTTTACCTATCAACGTTTCACCGCTTTTTACAAAAACGCAAGTTCCTTCTTCGGCTTCTCCCGAAATCAACTTCGAACTGCCGATTAAAAGCGGTTTTCCGTTTACCGTGCAGGATATTCCTTTCCCGCTTATTTCGTTAAAATCGAAAACTTCGTATAATTCATTATCGCTAAACAGTCCGTCAAACGCTCTCCCTATGGGGTGATCGGAGTGTTTTTCCACGGAGGAAACAAGTTTTAAGACTTCCCTTTCTTCGTACTCTCCGTAAGGCACGACCTTATCTACAGAGAGTTCGCCTTTTGTAAGCGTTCCCGTCTTATCGAACGCAACGGCGTTTACTTTGGACAGCGCGTCGATAACGCTGCTGCCTTTAATAAGCACCCCTTTTTTAGAGAGCGCGCCTATTCCTACAAAATATCCGAGCGGAACGGAGATAACTAACGCGCAAGGGCACGCAACTATCAAAAACGAAAGTGCCTTGTGAACGTATTCGCTTAAACTTGCGCCGAAAAGGACTGTCGGCATAAAAGCGATCAAAACCGCAAGCAACACTACGACGGGCGTATATATCTTTGCAAACTTCGTAATAAACTTCTGCGTCTTCGCTTTTTTTGCGTTCGCACCCTCGACGAGCGATATTATGCGCTCCACGGTACTGTCCGAATACTCTTTCGTAGTTTTAATAACGACGGGGTTTCCTAAGTTGATAGATCCGCCGTAAACTTCGTCGTTCTCGTTTACCTCGTATATTCTGCTCTCGCCCGTTATCGCCTTCAAATCAAGTTGCGCGCTACCGGAGACGAGTATGCCGTCAAGGGCGATCCTTTCGCCCTTCAATACTTCGATAAGCGTTCCGATCTTTACCTCTTTCGGATCGCACTCGCGACCGCCGACAAGCCTGACTTTATTTTCTTGCAATTCGGATAGCGCGGTGATTTTATCCCTTGCTCTGTCGGAAGCAACGTCTTCTAACAGTTCGCCGATACCGAACAGCACCAAAATCGCTACTCCCTCGAAGTATTCGCCAAGTACAAAAGACACGACGGAAGCGATAAGCATAAGCGTGTTTTCGTCGAAAAAATTGCCGTGAGCAACGTTCTCGAAACACTCTATCAAAACGGTGTATCCCGATATCACCGCCGACGAGATATACAGGATAAGCTTTACCGTCTCGTTTAGCGGAACGACAAGGCAGAGTATAACGATCAGCACCGATGCCGCGTACCTTATTACGTCAAATAATTTCTCTTTCATCTTGAACTCCCATCTTTAAGTTTTTGAGAATATTATAATATTGTAATATAGTTTTGTGAAAATAAAGGCAATATCGCTATTGCCGTTTATTTTTTTAGTTTCAGCAGTCCTTGTGTCTTAAAGCGGTTTTAACTATAGTGTAAATATGATCGTCCGCAATACTATACAAAACCTGATTGCCGACTTTTTGTGATTTGACGATTTTAGCGTCCTTTAACTTACGAAGGTGCTGAGAGACCGCGGACTGTTTGCCTTCGACTATCTCGCAAATGTGGAAAACGCAGAGTTCGCCTTCCATTAAGGAAAGAACGATCTTCATGCGAGTTTCGTCGCCTAAAAGAGAGAATATTCTACTCGTTGCTTCTACTTTTTCCTTAAACCCTTCGCAATGCAAAAGCCTTTCTTTTATTTTAGTGTGGTTCTCTGTTTTACAGTACCCCATATCATTTCCCGTGTATTAG
The DNA here is from genome assembly GCA_946637575.1 of uncultured Clostridia bacterium. Classification (GTDB taxonomy): domain Bacteria; phylum Bacillota; class Clostridia; order Christensenellales; family Borkfalkiaceae; genus UBA1259. The sequence goes on from CAMPBJ010000087.1 coordinate 3,047, forward strand.
TGTTTTCTAATATAGATATTATCACTAAAAGAACGGCTTGTCAAGAGTTTTACGTTTATTTACAAAAGAATACAGATACCCCCGCCCCTGTTTTCGTTTACTATTCTTGTAACCGTCTTTCTCATCTTGGTCTGCGCCTCTTTCGGCATGGAAGTTATCTTATCGTTTAAGTTCCCGCACACGAGTTCGTTTAAGGTTTTCCCGAAAATATTAGTCTCCCAAATTCTTTCGGGCGCGTTCTCGCATTGTTCGGAGATAAAGTTCACCATATCTTCGCTCTGCTTTTCCGTGCCTAAAATGGGCGAAACTTCGGTGTTTACGTCAACGCGCATTATATGAAGCGACGGAGCGGAGGCTTTTATCTTAACGCCGTACTTACCCGCGCTCTTTATAACAGTCGGCTCTTCGACCGTCATTTCGTCGATCGTCGGAAGAGCGATACCGTAACCGTCGTCTATTGCGGATTTTAACGCGTCTTTTATTTTTTCGTACCCCTTTTTCTCGGAAGAAAAGCCTTTCATATAACTTAAAAGCGCATAATCGTCCGCTATATCTTCCCCGCACTCTTCGGAGAGGACCTTATAAAACAGTCCGTCTTTAACTTCGAGTGAGAAAACGGGCGTGCCCGTTCCGAGATTTAATTCTTTTAACGTCGTTCCCTTAAAGTACTCGCTGTCCGAAAACGCGTCGTCAAGACAGGTGTAGTCGCGCATCTTATCCATATTTTTAGACGCGTCTTTGAGTCTTCCGCTTATTTCGGTGATAAACGGATTATCTGACGGCAGCGCGCGTAACCACTCCGGAACTTCCACGTTAAAGCCGTATACTTTAAACTCTAAAAGCACCTTTTCCATTATCTCGCTGATATCGTCCGCGGTGAGGTCTTTACACGACGCCGTAACCACCGGAACGCCGTACTTTTCTTCGAGTTTTGAAGAGAGATCCAACGCTTCCGCAGATTTCGGAACGGCGCTGTTTAGAAGGATCACGAACGGCTTGTTTATCGCTTTAAGGTCGTTTACCGACTTTTCTTCGGCGGACACGTAGTCCGACCTCGTATAATCGCCGAAACTTCCGTCCGTCGTAACTAAAACTCCGATAGTCGAATACTCGTCGATAACTTTTTTCGTACCTATCTCCGCTGCCTTTATAAAAGGCATTTCCACGTTGCTCCAAGGCGTTTTGACCTTTCTTCCCGCGATTTCTTCTTCCGCCGTTAAGCCGTCGATTAAATAACCCACGCAATCGACCAGCCGAATATTTGCGGTCGTTTTACTCTTAAACTGCACTTTGACGGCGTTTGCCGGAATAAACTTGGGCTGAGTCGTCATAACGGCTTTACCCTCGGCTGACTGCGGCATTTCGTCGGTCGCAATGCTCTTTTGCAGTTTATTCGTCATATTCGGGATCACGAAGTTCTCCATAAACTTTGATATAAAGGTCGATTTTCCCGTTCTTACAGGACCTACCACACCGACGAATATATCACCGTTCGACCGCTGTGCAATATCCTTGTAAACTTCGTATTTTTCCATAAAAAAACCTCCCATACATTACGGAATAATATATGAGAGATTTTTGTTTTTTATGAAAACCGATTTTATTTTTCGTCTTTTTCCTTTTTCGCCTGCGCCTTTTTCATTTTAAGTTTAACGACCATTTCTTTACTAGACGTCGGGTGTTCGTCCCCCGCGAGCATACGTTCGATATTCT